>NZ_JAVLSP010000013.1:0-59355 GCF_031528575.1 Candidatus Sororendozoicomonas aggregata | reverse complement strand
AGTTTTGCTCAATCGACCGTACTCCCCGGTACGGCGCTCCTTCACAAAATCCCTTAGAGCCGCAAGGTTCTGCGCAATTCTCAGGGCAGTTTATGAAATATCCGGGCTAGGAGCCTGTCGGGTTTATGCTCGAAAGCATAAGTCCGACAGGCTCCTTGATTATAAACCCCCAAAGGTTCTAAAGCAGCACCCTGGCGGCAAGTCATTGAAGCACCGGAAGTCTGCAAAGAGTCGATGACTGGGAGACAAGCGCCGCCAATAGCTGTAAAAAAGTAGCTGTTTTAAAGACGACGGTTTCAGTATTGTTAAAAGTCGCCTCAAATGGAAAATGAAGCCCCACATCCACAGGTTGATGTGGCATTGGGGTTTTTCACCAGGAAACGGGACCCCTGAAGGCCTTCTTCGTAGTCGACTTCGGCCCCTACCAGATACTGATAGCTCAGAGCATCCACAACCAAATGAACGCCATCATTGCTGATCACCGTATCGTCTTCAGCAATATTATCATCAAAGGTAAAACCATATTGAAATCCTGAGCAACCACCGCCAGTGACATAGACACGTAGCATTAGATGACGGCTTTCTTCGTTTTCCTCTTTCTGTTTCTTTTCCTTTTCCTGTTTTTCTTCCTGATCCTTTTCCTGTTTTTCTTCCTGATCCTTTTCCTGTTTCCCTTCCTGATCCTTTTCCTGTTTCTCTTCCTCTTCCTGTTTCTCTTCCTGCTTTCCTTCCTCTCCCTGTTCCTTTGTCTCTTCCTTTCCCCGTTCCTCCTCCCTTTCCTTTTCTTCTTCTTCGATAAGTAACTTCGCTCTTGCCGCAGCATTATTTGTAAAGATAATAGGGGTAGGGGTTACAGTTTCTACAGTACTCATTGGCTCTCCCGTGCTGACAAGGCGTGACACTGGGGTATTTATCAGCCCGATTAATGATTAAAAGACAAGATAGGGGTCTGAACGTGTGATTTTGTCACCCCGGGGGACAAGGGGGTGAAAGAGAACAGGTGTCACAGATTCAGTCCACCACCAAAAGCGTTAATCGCTATCATAGCAGCCAATGGCAAAGACGAGAACCATACCGGTTCACAGGTCTTGCGATGATAAGTTGCCATTGGATTTTTCCAGCAGGTTGGCCCATTCATAGGTTTTATCCAATTGCTGCTTGCTTCCGCTGCGAATGTCAATGGCGACTCGCACGGCTTTGGGGGTAAATCCTTCCGGTAAGGTGACTAAATAGGCATCTGGTTTTTCCGGCAGTGCCTGAAAGTAGCGAAAGCCAAGGGGCAGGCTGTCCTGGTCGATTCCTGCCAGTTGAAACAGTGAGAGTTCTTTCTTTTCACCCCGGTTGAAGCCCTCAATTGTGATGGAGACGTTGCCCTTTAGAAAAGCATTGGTGCGTGATACCTGAGCAATAATCATCTGAAAGTGAAAAGTATGCCCTTGTGCCAAAGGGCGAAGTTTGATGGTTTGCACTCTTACACCGGTTTCTTTAGTCCCAGGGACCATAATACTTCGGTAAAAAGCAAGTTCTTGTGCCAGTTGTGATTTTTCTGTTTCAAGCTGTTGAATAGTGGCGCGTGTACTTTCTATTGCCAGTTTATCGATCTTTCTTGCGTATTTAAGAACGGATATTTCCTTAACATGTTGGTTTTTCTCAATTTCCATGGCGTTAATAGTTTTCAGTAACGCTCGGTCTCCCTGCGCAAGTGTTGCGTTGCAAGTGGCCTGGCTCTCACCAAGGTTGTAAAAAAAAGTCAGCAATCCAGTAAAAACGATTATAAACCCAAAAGCTAATACCCAATTTTGCTTCAGATAATTGGCCCAAATGGCTAACATGTGTCGGTTACGAGTACTGGACATAGCAATCTCATTGGTACTTGATACGTTTGACGGTACCAGCGGTGATAGAAACGCACAGAACCCGGTATGATTAACTTCCCATTAGCCCTAAGATTATTGAAACCATGCTAGATAGATGGACAACACAGTGGGTTCAGCCACCATTGACAAAAGTAGCTGCTTTACTGAATAAAAGCAGCTTTAGTCCTGATCATATCACGTTAACCGGTTTTGTCGCTGGCATGTTGGCGATTCCTCTGTTGGCGAGTCAGCTTTATCTGCCTGCTTTGGTAATGATTTTGGTTAACCGCGTACTTGATGGACTTGATGGGGCGCTGGCACGTTTACAGTCCCCTTCAGATGCCGGCGGTTTTCTCGATATTACCCTGGATTTTATTTTTTATGCGGGTGTCGTGCTGGGTTTTGCCTTATCTGACCCTCAGAGCAATGCTTTGGCAAGCAGCTTGTTGATGTTCTCATTTATGGGCACTGGCGCAAGCTTTCTGGCATTTGGGATTATGGCACAGAAGCATGCTATCAAGCATAGCCATTTTGGTCACAAATCACTGTATTATTTGGGAGGATTAGCTGAAGGCACTGAAACAATTGTGATTTTTGTGTTGTTTTGTTTGTTTCCACAGCATTTTCCCTGGCTTGCCACGGTGTTTGCTGTTATTTGCATTATCACGGCAATGATCAGGGTCTGTTCAGGCTATCAGACCATTAAACAGGCTGAAGTGCCAACCTTGTCAACCTGAGCCTGTGGTCAATCACTTCTCATACCCCCTTTTGAGGCGATGGGTGTGGGGAGCCGCCCGACGACAATATAGGTGGATATAATAAACGTCACAATTGCTGCACCCTCTATCACGAGGGCTGCACCGGCTGAGAGTTTGCCGGCTGCCAGAGCGCCAAAGGCAAGCAGGAGTGAAAATTCACTGCTTTGCCCAAGTCTCAGTCCCATATCTATCGCTCGGTCTGAGCGTTCTTCCGCCAGATGGATCAATAAAAAGCGGAAGGCCCAAGGCTTGCTGATAAGGACAACCGCTGCTGCCGCCAAGGTCGCCAGCCACAGAAAAGTAGGCATAAAAGGGTTGAACTGAGCGCCCACCGAAAAGAAAAAGAGAATCAGGAAAAACTCCCGCAAAGGTTTAAGCCCTTCTGCAATCACCAGAGCTATAGGCGATGTGGCTAATGTTACCCCGGCAATAAAGGCCCCTATTTCGTGAGATAAACCACATTCATTTGCTATCTCAGCGGCTGTCAGGCACCAACCGAGTGACACCAGAAAGATGTACTCAGAGATAATGTCGAACTTTCGGAAAAGCGGGAGCAGCGCGAACCGGACAAAGGCCCAGGCGGTGGCCGCAAACACGGCGGTTTTTAAAGGGAGCAGTATAATGCTGATATGCCAGTCAGTGTGATTGTCGCCATAGATCAGCAGGACGGCCAAAATGGCTATTATATCTTCAAATAACAAAATACTGATCATCACCTCGCCAACCCGCTTATGGTGGAGTGTCGTCGTAGGGATGAGTTTCAGGCTGATAACCGTACTGGAAAATGACAGTGCCAATCCGGCGATCAAGGCGTCGTAAACAATAAATTGAAATACCCAGTGCAACAGGGCTGCTACCAGTGTTGCCGTGAAAAAAAGGCGTAACAGGGTGACAGATGCCGTTTGCCTTAATTGATGAAATAAATTGGTGGGGTGCAGATGTAGTCCTAATAAAAACATCAGCAAAATGATGCCCATTGTTGAGATAGCGTCAATATGCCCATCGTTAACCACCAGACTGATTCCGTGGGGGCCTGCGATAATACCCAGCAGAATGTAAGCGAGAATGATCGGTTGTTTAAAGGAGACAAACAGCGTGCCTAACAGCGAGGCGCCACCGAAAATCACGGCCATTTCTAACACCAGATGTTCAAAAGCGCCATGCACGTTAATACCCTGATACACGATAATGCAGTTTCTTATAACATAGGCGATAATTCGTTATAAGAGAGGATTTATATGGGCCGCTTTAACAATATTTCGGATACTTTTTGATAACGTATCGCAGAGGTAAACAGTCACTTTTAATCACTGCTGACCGGTTAAGTACTGATGTTATCCAATCGGATGGGCACTCTATGTGGTAGTAATGGGTAACTTGAGTGATCTAATGATGGGCTACAGAGATGACTTTTATATCCCTGAAAATATCATTGGATATACTGGTAGTGCCGCGTTGAACCCAACCGTCTATTTTGAGCATCAGTGTTTTTTTGGACTTATTACTCAACATCATCCCTGGCCCGAGAATATTGGTCGTGCCTTTCTTGGTTTTTCGGATGATTATTATCTTAGGAATTACTCCAAAGAGATAACTGACCCAGCCATTGTGAGCAAATTGGTCAAACTTGGTGGCCCCGAAGCAATAGAGCATGGCTGGATGTTTGAATTTTACGACGGCAGGGTAATGCATGTCAGCAGAAGCCCCTTTGTCCCTATAAAAAATCGGAACACAATGCTCCGGTCATGCCTGTCTATGGCGATACACGCTTTCCCCAAAATGAAAATCCTGGATATCAAGGAATGTATTTCCATCTACCATGATTGTTGTACTGATAATAACTACTTTCCTAAGATAAAGTTCAAATTGGGGTACAAAAAGCTGGAAGATTTAAAACGTGATATAGACGAGGCCTGTGAAGGGGAGGATATGGATAAATGGTTAGTACGCCATAGCTCTTCGGCAATGGTTAGACCATCATAGCTCTTTATTTTTTGACCGTGTGGCACCTAGTGTTGAATTGAGGTTTAAGACTGCTTCTGAAAAGTCTCAATGCTGTTGTTGGTTTTTTTTAGCCCGACGACATCCCTCTGCATGTGCGTGTTCGCGCAATTTTTTTGACGCCTGTTAACAGGTAAGTTTCATGAATAATAACCCCCCATCATTTCTGGTTCTGGGAGCCTGTCGGACTTAAGGCAATTTCGGCCTGAAATCCAGAAAGAGCGGCCATATTTTCCGATGAATTGGCTTAAATAGGTCAACTATTCGCACAAATCCATCGAAAAATCTGACTCGCTCTACTGAATGTCATGCCCGAAAGCTTAAGCCCGACAGGCTCCTGGCAAAATAGTTTTGAACAGAGTTCAACAAAGCCTTTCCAAGATGAAGGTTATGTTATAACATCTCCAAACTTTTGCAATGTTATAGTATATCAAAAAGGGAGTTATTGTGAAAAAATGGCCTGTTGTTGTCCTGGGCTCACTGGCATCGGTGCCGGCTACCGCTGATGTTTTATCTAACCCGCAGATTGGCGTGGTACTTGACGCGCAGTATGAAGATGGTGGCGGTTTTAGTCTGGGCCATACCGAACTCAATATGTCCGCTAATATTGACGACAAATTTCACGGCGCGCTAACGACCGTTCTGGAAAGTCATGGCGACACAACTGAGTTGGCCGTTGAAGAAGCGTTCATCGAAACGCTCAGCATGCCTTATGGTTCCCAGCTTCGTGCTGGACGCTTTCTTTCTGACTTTGGCTATATGAATAACCAGCATACCCATACTGACAGTTTTACTGATCGGCCTGGCATTTATAAAAGTTATCTGGGTTCTCACTATTATGATGACGGTATTCGAGCCAGTATCGTTTTGCCAACGGATTTATATGTTCGCCTGGGTTTAGAAGCACTGACCGGCAGCAAAATGTCTGCTCTGGAAAACAGCGGTGAGGCCAGCAGCGTTGGCGTCTACACAGGGACAATGAAAATAGGGGGAGACCTGTCTGCGTCTTCCAGTTGGCAGATGGGCTTAAGCTATCTTAACAACAAAAACGGTGCCGTCAACGATTTTACCGTTGATGACGGCAGCCATGACCACTACTCAGGAGATGGCCATGACCACAGCCATGATCACAGCGCATCAATAACAGGTGAGCATCTTTATGGTGTAGACATGGTCTGGAAGTGGGCACCTGATGGTAACTACAAATACCAGAACCTGACATTGTCAGCAGAGTACATGCTGTTGGACAATGTTATTGACGACAAATTCAAGCATGAAGAAAACGCGCCCGGTCAACTGGATGGTTACTACCTGTCAGGTGTCTATCGCTTCAGCCCAAACTGGTCAGCAGGTTTGCGTTATGGTGAAGTAGAAACCTATAGTGCCCACGGCCATGACGATCACGCGCACTTTAGCGCAGAGAAAGAAAAAGAAACGTCAGTCATGGTGGCATGGAACGCTTCTCACTTTGGTACGATTCGAGCGCAATACTCCCAGACCAAAGACCAAGAGAATAAAAAAGACAACACCTTCACCTTACAATATGTCATGACCTTTGGAGCACATGGCGCCCATGCTTTTTGACACGTTGAAAAAGTGCCTGGCCGCTTCGGCAGCCATTTTTTCCGCGCAGGCCATGGCACTGAATATTTTTGTCTGCGAACCTGAATGGCAAGCACTGGTGGCTGCCCACGCGCCGGATGCTGATATTTTCTCAGCAACAACGGCTATGCAGGACCCCCATTATGTGCAGGCACGCCCTTCACTGATTGCCAAAATGCGTCAGGCAGATTTAGTGATGTGTTCAGGTGCTGAATTGGAAATTGGCTGGCTGCCCATGCTGCAAAGCAAAAGTGGAAACCGGGCAGCACAAAATAGCAGTGATACCATGATCTATGCTGCTGGCCATGTCACCATGCTGGACACGCACAATCACGTAGACCGGGCAATGGGTGATATACATGCCCATGGCAATCCCCATGTACAATTTGCCGTCAATGATATCCCAGAGCTTTCCAGGGTTGTGACTGAGCGTCTACGACACATTGACCCAGAGAACGCACGGCTTTATCAGGCTAATGGCATACGTTTCCGTGCTCAGTGGCATAGTAATATCCTTCGCTGGCAGGAGCTGGCAGCGCCACTTCGAGGCAAAAAAGTGGTGGGTTATCACACGACTTATCGTTATCTGTTTGACTGGCTGGGCATTGAACAGGTGGCAGACCTTGAGCCGAAACCCGGTTTACAACCCACGGCATCGCACCTGCAATCTCTGACTCAGTTGGGGAAAGACTCTTTTGATGCCATTGTTTTCTCTTCTCACCAGGATCAACGGCCTGCGAACTGGTTACATGAGCATACGGGTAAACCGGTGGTTGAGTTACCAATGACTGTGTCCGATGGGCAGTCACTGAGTGAACTTTATGATCAAGTTATTCATGCGCTACTAAAAACCATGGCGCCGACGAAGTCTGACATCACAAGTGGGGAGGCCCATGGCTGAATACCTGTGGCTTTTGCCTGCTGTGGCCTGTGGTTTTATCGCATTGGCTGGCAATGTCGTACTGGGTCAACAAGTCCTTAAACGGCAGATTATTTTTATTGATCTGGCTGTTGCGCAGGTTGCGGCTTTAGGTGCTGTCATCAGTCATTACTGGCTGAGTCATTTCAGTCTGTTTCAACAGAGCTGGTTTGGGGAGATGGTAGGTCCATGGTTATTGTCTGTCCTGTTTTGCCTGCTCATTGCTTTACTCGAAAAGTACTGGAAACAGCATTTGGAGGCTCTGATTGGAACCCTGTTTGCTGTCTCCAGTTCTATGGCAATGATTTTGGTCAGTAAAGACCCCCATGGTGCTGACTTTCTAAAAAACATGCTTAATGGTCAGCTACTGTGGGCAACCTGGAGTGATGTTTGGCATCTGGGCTTGGTAACTGTGGTTATGCTCGGCGTGATTTTCTGGCGGCCCCATTTATTGGGAGGACATGGCTTTTATCTGATTTTTGCCATCCTGATGCCAGTGACCGTCAAACTGACAGGTATCTATCTGGAATTTGCCCTGCTGGTTATTCCCGCGCTGTGCACTGCTTTTGTAAAGGGCAAGTATTCACTTCTGATCAGCCTGATACTCGGCTCCGTCAGTATCATCAGTGGCATAATGGTATCAGCCTGGTTCGACTGGCCAAGTGGTGCCAGCATTGTGTTAACTCTGTTCCTGACCGGGATGTTGTTTATGATAATGACATCAGCTCGAAAAGCTTCGGTTGTAAAGCGGGTGCGTTGATCTCTTCCATCGCATACCTCAGAAGCGGTCTTAAAAGTCTGCCCGTAGCGAGGACTGCGAGAAATGGCGGATAAAAAGTCGCTTTTGTGAGGAGAATAGCGGGACTATTTGACGAACAAAAGCGACTTTTTAGACCCATTTATCGTAGCCGCAGTAGGAGCATGACTTTTAAGACTGCTTCTTAGCTAAATCGAAAAATAGTCTGGTGTGAGTAGGTTTCTTGCGGGTGCAGCAGCGTTGAAGGAAAATGCGGATGATTGGGCGAATCAGGAAAATGCTGGGTTTCCAGACAAAAACCCTCCCAGTTACGGTAGCATTGTCCTGATTTTGACGGTGTACCATCGAGGTAGTTTCCCGAGTAGAGCTGAACGCCCGGATGAGTGGTGAAGACTTCCATCCTTCTGCCATGTTCCGGTTCAGAGACAATGGCAAATTGTTGTGGTTTTATCGGTCTTTCATCGGCTTGAGCAAATACCCAACAGTGGTCGTATCCTTTAGCCTGAAGCAGTTGTTGGTCAGCTTTGTCAATATCCCGGCCCAAGGCTTTAGTTATTCGAAAGTCCATGGGAGTGCCTTTCACAGGGGCCAGTTCGCCGGTGGGAATAGCTGTTGCGTCCGTTGGCAGATAATGATCGGCCCGGAGTTCGAGCTGGTGATTGAGACAACTGCCATAACCGCGTAAGTTGAAATAGCTGTGATTGGTCAAGTTTACCACTGTGATGGCATCGGTTGTGGCCTGATAGTCTATATGCAGCTCGTTTCTTTCATTGAGTGTATAGCTGACCTGGAGTTTCAAATTGCCCGGATAACCCTCTTCTCCCTCTTTAGAGAGGTACGTCAGAGTGACTGTGACGGCGTTCGATTGCTGCTTTGTTGCAGCAGACCACAGGCAGCTATTGAAACCTTTGTGACCACCATGGAGGTGGTGTTTGCCGTTGTTGCGGGCCAGCTGGTAATCCTTGCCATTAATAGTCAACTGACCATTACTGATACGGTTGGCGAATCGGCCAGCGATGGCGCCAAGGTAAGCCTGCTGCTCCTCATAGCCAGCGACCGTGTTGCAGCCAAGCACGATATCGGAGAGCTTGCCCTGTTTATCACGGGTGAAAAGACTTTGGATGATACCGCCAAGATTCAAAATGGCTACTTGGGTTCCATGACTGTTATTTAAGGTATAGCGGTTCACGGTTTCATTGAACCGGCTCTTACCAAAAACGTCCTGAGAGATGTTCACGATATAGACTCAAATAGTTAGTAAACTGCGTCTCTGCGGTTATTTCGTGCCAGTATAAAACGAGGGAAACGCCCTTAGGCAATACTGGATGCACCCTGGCTCGCTTTGCAAACATAGATATCAGCTTTCAGGCCCGTTTGTTTTTCGTACCCGCGCTCCATTGCTTGTTTGATAGCAGCGACCTTTTCTTCCGGTACCAGAGAGACTACGCAGCCACCAAAGCCGC
The DNA here is from genome assembly GCF_031528575.1 of Candidatus Sororendozoicomonas aggregata. NCBI lineage: Bacteria > Pseudomonadati > Pseudomonadota > Gammaproteobacteria > Oceanospirillales > Endozoicomonadaceae > Candidatus Sororendozoicomonas > Candidatus Sororendozoicomonas aggregata. The sequence continues at coordinate 49,999 of NZ_JAVLSP010000013.1, read as the reverse complement.
CACCGGTCATACGAACGCCGCCGTCTTCACCTATGACGCCTTTGACAATCTCCACAATAGTGTCAATGGCGGGGACGGTAATTTCAAAATCGTCTCGCATGGAAGCATGGGATTCAGCCATAAGAATCCCCATTCGCTTCAGGTTCCCTTCAGGCATGACTTCAGCCGCTTCAAGCGTGCGGTTATTTTCCGTAACAACGTGACGGGCCCGGCGATAAGACACCTCGTCCAGTTTATGCTTGCGCGCATCAAGCATTTCAACAGAAACATCGCGCAGGGCTTTCACACCAAAATGTCGGGCAACAGACTCACATTGCTGACGACGTGTGTTGTATTCAGAATCAACCAGCCCACGTTTTTTGTTGGAATTAATAATAACGATGGCCGCACCTTCAGGTATTTTCACCGAGCGGGTTTCCAGGCTACGGCAATCCAGCAGCATGGCGTGGCCTTTTTCACCACAGGCAGAAACCATCTGGTCCATGATGCCGCAGTTGACGCCCACGTAGTTGTTTTCTGCTTCCTGACCGATCAGGGCCAGTTCTTTAAGACTGACATTCAAACCTGCCAGACGACTGAGGGCCAGGCCCGTGCAGACTTCCAGGCAGGCGGAAGACGACAGGCCCGCACCTTGAGGTACATTGCCAATAATGGCGATATTGGCGCCACGCAGAGGCATACCACGCTCCAGCAGAGCGGTGGCCACGCCGCGGATATAGTTGCTCCATGTTGCTTCAGAGCTGGCTTTAACAGGGAGTTCCAGATTAAATTCTGATAGCTGGCCGTCAAAGTTGGCAGCGCTCACCATCAGTTTTTGATCGTCACGGGGTGTGGCGGCAATCATTGTCTGGTGATTAATGGCACATGGTAATACGAACCCATCGTTGTAATCAGTATGTTCGCCAATCAGGTTGACACGACCAGGAGCCTGATAGAAGTGTTCCGGTTTTGCCCCCCATTTGCTTTCAAACAGGTGGGTCAGTTGTTGCTTCATAGCCATGTAAAAATGCTTTCCTCAGGCTTTCAGGTAGTGGGTTACAGGCAGGCCGCGCAGGCGCTCTGCTGCCTGCTCGGCAGTGAGATCACGCTGGGTTTCAGCCAACATTTCAAAGCCCACCATGAATTTGCGAACGGTGGCAGAGCGCAGTAATGGTGGATAAAAGTGTGCGTGCAGCTGCCAATGACTAGTGTCGTCTTCGTTAAGTGGCGCACCGTGCCAGCCCATAGAGTATGGGAAAGAGGTTTGAAAAAGGTTGTCGTATTGAGTGGTGAGCCTTTTCAGCGTGTCGGCCAGTGTCAGGCGTTGCTCTGCATTTAGCTCCGTAATGCGAGAAATTGGCTGCTTTGGTAGCAGCAGTGTTTCAAACGGCCAGGCTGCCCAGTAGGGCACAACGGCAATCCAGTCGTCATTTTCAACCACAGTCCGTTCACCGGATTCAGATTCCCTGTGGGCGTAGTCAACCAACATATTGGTACCTTTTTCTAACAGCCACTGACGCTGGTTGTCGTCTTCCTTACGGGCTTCATTAGGCAGGAAACTGCTGGCCCAAATTTGTCCGTGTGGATGTGGGTTAGAGCAACCCATCGCTGCGCCTTTATTTTCAAACAACTGCACCCAGGGGTATCGCTTGCCCAGATCTTCCGTTTGTTCTGCCCAGACATCCACCACATCCCGAATTTCTTCCCTCGATAGCAACGGTAACGTTTTACTGTGGTCTGGCGAGAAGCAAATAACGCGAGCTTCACCGCAGGCACCGGACGTTTTAAACAGACCGGAACTGTTGTTTGTATCAGGTGTATCGGTGAGTAACGCCGGAAAGTCATTTTTGAAGACAAAAGGTTTGGTGTAATCTGGATTCTTGTCGCCAGTGACTCGTGTGTTACCTGGACACAGATAACACTCAGGATTGTGTGCACGACGGTCACTTGGTGCTGTTTTTTCTACTTGACCCTGCCATGGGCGTTTGGCCCGGTGCGGAGATACCAGAATCCAGTCGCCAGTCAGCGGGTTATAACGGCGGTGAGGGTGGTCAACCGGGTTAAATTCGGTGTCAGTCATCATCGTTACTTTCAAAACCGTTAGGGTTTCTGGACTGCCAGGCCCAGGTATCTGTCGTCATATCAACCAGGTTACGGGTAGTTTTCCAGCCCAGCTTTTCTTCAGCATAAGAAGGATCTGCGTAACATTCGGCAATGTCACCCGGACGACGGTCAACCAAATCATAGGCCAGTTTTTTTCCACAGGCCTGCTCAAAGGCTCTCAGCATTTCCAGTACACTGTTGCCTTTTCCTGTGCCAAGGTTGTAGGTATGAACACCCGTGCTTTCCCAGTGTGTTTTCAGTGCTGCCAGGTGGCCCTTCGCCAGATCCACAACATGGATGTAGTCACGGACACCTGTGCCGTCTATTGTGGGATAGTCATGACCAAAAACACTGAGCTTTTCACGTTTGCCCACAGCCACCTGGGCAATAAAGGGCATCAGGTTATTGGGGATGCCATTAGGGTCTTCACCAATCAAACCACTTTTGTGGGCACCAACGGGATTAAAATAGCGTAGCAGGCTGAAGTTCCATTTTTCGTTGGCGGCAGCCAAATCGCGCAGGGTCTCTTCGATAAACAGCTTGGAGCGACCGTATGGATTGGTTGCGCTGGTGGGGAAGTCTTCGCGAATCGGCAAAGCGTGTGGATCGCCATAAACGGTAGCGGAAGAGCTGAACACAAGATGGCGAACGTCGAATTCATCCATCACTTCCAGCAGTTTCACAGTACCTGTGACGTTGTTGTCATAGTACGTCAACGGTTTACTAACGGACTCACCCACGGCCTTCAGACCAGCAAAATGAATCACCGCATCAATGTTGTATTGGGCAAATACGTCTCTCATGCCGACTATATCGCGCATATCGATTTCTTTGAAAACAAAGTCTCGACCGGTGATTTTTGAAACCCGTTTCAGTGCTTCTGGCTTACTGTTGCAGAGGTTGTCCACAACCACAATATCGTAGCCTGCGTTCAGTAGTTCCAGGCAGGTATGACTACCAATGTAGCCAGCACCACCAGTAACCAGGATGCTCATTTGGCGTACTTCCTCTGGGTAGTAAAGTAGGGTCAGATCGTAAAACAGGCTGATTATACAAACGTTGATTCAGGTCAACAAAAAAAAGCCTTTCAACATTTTCAATGTTGGCGTGGGAGACAGTTAAGGCACGGGGGATGATCTGCTTTTCAAAGCCCGCAAAGATGCACGATATTGCCATAGGAGCCTGTCGGACTTAAGACAATTTCGGCCTGAAATCCAGAAAGTGCGAGAAAGTGCGAGAAAGTGCGGCCAGAATCTTATGCTCGAAAGCATAAGTCCGACAGGCTCCATAGGTTTGCTGATCCACAAAGTGGAATTTGGCATTAATATTTACGCTAACCCACATATCTGACACACTACCGGTCATAATAAACCCGGTGTTACGGAAATATATGTTTCATTGAGTGGTAACCGTTCAAGTGGGGGATAGGCTTTCTTGCTGTTATGTTCCTATGGTGTCGTTCAAGCGCGTGGCGCGAAGCGGCATCCTTGTTGACTGCATGAGGTAACCAACATGAATAAAGCATCACTGGCTGTTATTGCAACCTTCATTTTCACGATATTACCTGCAGCCGCCAGTTCTGCCAGTAGTTTCAAATCGAAATTCAACTCGAAAGCCTTGCAAGTAAATTTTATTAATAATACCCGTTACGCATGCAAAATAACACGTAATTATCTTAAGCATGGTCAATGGGATATTAAGCCACCTGACGAGATAGGGGCATACAATGAAAGTATTTGGGACGCGACTCAGTATGCTTTCCATGGTCCTGATATTGCCTTGACATTTAAATGTGGTGATTACTCGTTCAGTGTGAAAAACCAACAAGACTTCTCTGCCTTAGTCGGTGGGGGTCAACATAACGCTACTTATGATGTAGATAACCATCTACGTGTTACCAACAGAGAGATTCAGCGTGCCGCTACTGTACAGGATATACCCGGTATTGCAGAAATAAAGGTTTCATTGAAACGTCACCGTTCAAGCGGGGGGTAGACTCCCCTGCTTGTCAACGTCCGAATGTAACGAATGTGATCTGAATTTATTTTTTCAAATTCCCGGGATCAGCACTCGGATATTTCGAACCAGGGAGCGGCTGATCTCCTGGCTGACCTTCTGGAGAGTATCAACGAAGCGCTTGTAAGAATTAATACGGCCAATAACTTATTCTAACCAGGAGCCTGTCGGACTTATGCTTTCGAGCATAAAATTCAGTAGGGCGAGTCAGAATTTTCGATCAATTCGCGCGAATAGTTGACCTGTTTAAGCCAATTGATCGGAAATTCTGGCCGCACTTTCTCGCACTTTCTCGCACTTTCTCGCACTTTCTCGCACTTTCTCGCACTTTCTCGCACTTTCTGGATTTTAGGCCGAAATTGTCTTAAGTCCGACAGGCTCCCAGGCTAGTGCGAAGGGTTGTAGCGTGTGTCTACTGACGCTTGTCAGTACCCTTCCATAGCGGGGAAATAGTGGGGAAATAGTGAGCAACAAGTAACGTTTATAATCCCTTGATTTGAGTCAATGCTATCAGATGATCACAAAGTTACCATCTCATCCTATTAAAGATTGACCACTTTGGATAAATGCTTAACATTTACCCGAGTGAATTGAGAGTGAGGAATCCATGATTCAGATCATGCGCCGGGACTGGGAAACGCCTGAAATTACTTCCTGGAACCGCCTGCAAGCCCATACGCCACTTCATAGCTGGCGTAATGAGCAGGATGCCCTGGCCGGAGCAACGAGTGACTCTGTCCTTAGTCTGGACGGTGACTGGGCATTTTCTTTGTATGATTCACCCCGGGAAGTGCCCACCAGCTTTGCAAAAGAGGGGTGTGGTCGCGAACAAACCATCAGGGTTCCGGGTAATTGGCAGACACAGGGGCATGACAGACCTGTCTATACCAATGTCAAATACCCATTCGCCTGTAATCCTCCTTTCGTTCCTGAAGACAATCCAACAGGCTGCTACTCTTCCACTTTTGTCCTGCCTGAACACTGGCAGGCTGATAGCCGAACCCGAGTGATTTTTGATGGCGTAAACAGTGCCTTCTACCTGTGGTGTAACGGTGAAATGGTGGGTTACTCTCAGGATAGTCGTTTGCCTGCGGAATTTGATCTGACAGATTTTCTCCAGGCTGGTGAAAACTCACTGAGTGTGATGGTGATGCGTTGGTCAGACGGCAGCTATCTGGAATGTCAGGACATGTGGTGGTTAAGTGGTATCTATCGTTCAGTACGGTTGCTGAACAAGCCAAGCAGTCATATTTCCAATGTGCGAATTACGCCTGACCTTGATCACCATTATAAGGATGGCACCCTGAATATTGTTGTTGAGACAACTAACAGTCAGCATCTGGGTATTCGCACAGCCCTTTATTACGGTAATGAGCGGGTTGCCACTAAAACTCAGTCAATGGGTTCTGCACTGGTAGACGAACGAGGGAGATACGATGACCGTTGTGAAATGGCTCTGAAGGTCAGGTCGCCTGCACTCTGGAGTGCAGAGATGCCAAACCTTTATCGTGTAACAGTTACTCTGACTGATCTGGAAACGGATACTGATATTGAAACCGAGTCTTACAACATTGGATTTCGAAAAGTTGAAACGGGTGATGGTCTGCTGAGACTCAATGGCAAGCCATTGACTATTCGAGGTGTTAACAAGCACGAGCATAACCCGGCTACCGGTCACTTCGAAACCCTGGAAGATGTTCGTGAGCACCTGCTTCTGATGAAGCAACATAACTTTAACGCTGTGCGTTGTTCCCACTATCCGCATCAACCAGGGTTTTACCCGCTGTGTGATGAGCTGGGTCTCTATGTGGTGGATGAAGCTAACATCGAAACCCACGGCATGGCGCCTATGGGGCGACTGGCTGATGATCCGCGCTGGACCGGTGCCTTCATGGAACGGTTGATGCGCATGGTTTACCGGGACTTTAATCATCCCTCTATTATCATCTGGTCTCTGGGTAATGAGTCCGGTTATGGCGCGGCCCATGATGCCATGTATCAGTGGGCAAAACGCGCCGATCCTTCCCGCCCGGTTCAGTATGAAGGTGGCGGTTCAAATACCCCGGCTACTGATATTGTTTGCCCAATGTACGCCAGAACGGATATGGATCTGGCTCAGCCTTTCTACGACCAGCCTAAGTGGGCGTTGAACAAATGGGTAGGCATAAAAGACGAAAGCCGCCCGATTATTCTCTGTGAGTATGCTCATGCCATGGGCAACAGCCTGGGTGGTTTTGCCGAATACTGGGATGCCTTTCGTAAACATGACCGCCTGCAAGGCGGCTTTATCTGGGACTGGGTTGACCAGGGACTGGATAAATACGACGAAAATGGTCAACACTTCTGGGCTTATGGTGGTGATTTTGGTGATAAAATCAACGACCGTCAGTTTTGCATCAACGGCCTGGTGTTCCCAGACAAAACACCGCACCCAGCCCTGTTTGAAGCCAAGCGCGCTCAGCAGCCATTTGTCTTTGAGCTGGTTAACACGCAACCGCTGACAGTGAAAGTGACCAGTGAGCACTGTTTTGTCGCTACAGAAAACAACCGGCTGAGCTGGACACTCATGACGGGTGACGACGTAGTGAGTTCCGGTGAAATGAAGCTGGAGCTGGCACCCGGCGCCAGTTGTGAATGTGTCATTGATACACCGGCGCTGACCACAGAGCTGCCGCGCCTGAACATGGTTATTACTCAGCCCGAAGCAACGGTCTGGTCTAAAGCGGGTCATGAAGTAGCCTGTCAGCAATTTATGCTAACTCCGTCTCTGGTCAGTGGTTGTGAAAAAAGCAGACAGAATGCTGTCATTGACACATTAAAAGACCATTATGCGGTCAAGGCGGGTGGCAGCGAATGGCACTTAGATAAGCGCACAGGGCAGATAACCCACTGGATCAAAAACGGCAATGAGCAGCTGTTGGACTCTCTGGCGGATAATTTCTTCCGAGCGCCACTGGATAACGATATTGGTGTGAGTGAAGTGGATAATCCTGATCCGAATGCCTGGATGCCACGCTGGGAGCGGGCCGGGTTGCGTAACCTGCATCATCGCTGTGTGCAAATTCGTTGTTATCCCGAGCAAGGTTCGCTGATTGCTGATCATGCGTATTTTGCCAGCGAAAGCGCAGAGAAACCCATTCTTAAAACGGTCTGGACCCACTGTTTCACCATAGACGGTCAGATGAACGTTGATATTGACGTTCAGGTTGACGCATCGCTTCCGCCTTTACCTCGTGTTGGTGCGGCCCTGCGACTGAAGGATAAACCTGAATGTGTCAGTTGGATGGGTCGTGGACCACACGAAAATTACCCGGATCGTCTGCGAAGCGCAGATATCGGGCGGTGGACGCAACCCGTTGGCAACATGCACACGCCGTATATTTTCCCGAGTGAGAACGGCTTGCGCTGCGATAGTCGAACGCTTTCTTTGGGGGATGTTTCTGTCAAAGGCCATTTCCACTTCAGTGTCAGCCCGTATGGTCAGGAACAGCTCGCTAAAGCGACCCATACGAACGAATTGACTGAGTATGCCGGTTTGTTCGTCTATCTCGATGGTCACCACATGGGAGTAGGTGGTGATGATTCATGGTCACCTAGCGTGCGACCTGAATATTTGCTGAAGGCATCCCGTTATCAGTGGCGCTTTGCCCTCTCCTGATGGATGGAAGGGACGATTAATCATCGTCCCTCAATCTCCCCTTTCGACGTATTTTTTTCGGTGGCATTAAAAATTTTTACTGCTGCATGTGAAAGCTTGATGAGCTATTTTTTTTAATGGTGTGTGAGTAATGAGTGTAAATAAAAGTGATCAGGCGATACCGTTTTCTACAAAACTATCCTACGGGCTAGGGGCCTTGGGAAAGGACCTTGGTTGTGCACCCATCTATATTTTTCTGATGTTTTATTACACCGATGTTGTGGGCCTCTCTGCGGTATACGTCGGTACACTTTTTCTTGTCGCTCGCATTATTGATGCTTTTACTGACCCATTAATGGGGATGATTGTTGATAATACCCGAACCCGGTTTGGTAAGTTCCGTCCGTGGATTCTGATAGGTACGTTGATTAATGCTGTTGTCCTCCTGGCGCTGTTCAGTGCACATCGCTTTGATGGTACTTCTGCCTATGCCTATGCAGCCATAACATACATTCTCTGGGGCGTGACATACACCATTATGGACATTCCTTACTGGTCCATGATTCCATCGCTGTCGTGTAAACGGTCCGAGCGTGAACACCTGGTGGTTTGGCCGCGAATTTTTGCCAGTATTGCCTGGACAGTGGTGGGGGCTTATGGCCTGTCCGTTGTGGGTGTGTTCGGCGGTGAAGATCAGGGGCATGGTTTCTTCCTGGCCAGTGTTTTGATTGCCGTTCTTTTCATTGCCAGTGCTGCGCTGACTTTCTTCAAGGTGGTTGACAAGAGCAACCAGTCAGGTAATGTCGAGATAGCCGGAAAAATCGAGACAATCGAAAAAGCTGCTCAGGAAAAAATCTCCTTCAAAGATGTGAAAAACATTCTCGTGCAGAATGATCAGTTGCAATCCCTGATCGGCTTCGTGCTGTCGTTTAATATCGCCATGCAGCTCGTTGGCGGTTTTGCTATTTACTATTTCTCTTACGCTATTGGACAGCCCGATATGTTTCCAATGTTCATGTTGGTAGCAGGGGTAGCTGAATTCGCTGGCATCTTTTTGTTTCCGTGGATTTCCAAAGTGATTAATCGGAATTTTATGTGGCCTCTGGCATGTGGATTCCCGATCCTGTGCTGTGGGGTTCTGTTCCTGGGCAGCGAAATTGCACCTGCCAGCGCCGTGTTGGTGGGTATTGCCGGTGCGGCGCTGAAGTTTGGTAATGGTCTGTTCAACGGTTTGTCCACAGTAATGCTGGCTGACGTCGTTGACTACGGAGAGGTTAAGACCGGTATGCGCAGCGAAAGTGTTATCTTCTCAGTGCAGACCATGATGGTAAAGGGTGCCGGTGCCCTGGCGGGCTTTCTGATTGGTTTCGGTCTGACCATGGTGGGTTATGTGGCTAATGAAGCGCAGACGGCTGAAACGGTACTTGGCCTGAAAGTTCTCATGTTGCTGGTGCCTGCTGTCATGGTGGGACTGAGCGCTCTGATTTATAAAAAAACTTATCGTCTGGATAAGCGATTCAACAAAAAAGAAGTAACGACTGAAACTTCTTATGCCTGATACCCGCCTGGCTGTCTGAAGCGTATACTGCACCTCCTGTTCAGGAGGTGTATTATCTCCCCGTTTCTTTAAGAGCCCTGTTGATATGACCCAATCACTGATTCACCTGTCTACTGCTTCAGTCAGCTTGCTGATCAGGGCGGGAAAGCGCCTGCCCGAAGTCGTATACTGGGGGAAAAAACTGCCAGAAAATCAGGACTACGACCGCTTTTTCTCAGCGAATCATCGTTCAGTGCCTCAGGCAAGAATTGATACCGATACCGCGCTTTCCCTTTGTCCAGAGCACGCTCGTGGACTGTTCACTGCGCCGGGGCTGGAAGGCAGCCGGTCTGGTAACTGCTGGTCACCAGAATTTACTCTGGAAGACGTTCTGGAACAGCCTGGCAGTGTAAGCTTTTCCTGCCGTGACCCCGATGCCGGACTGAAGCTGATAATCAATCTGACGCTGAACCAAACCAGTCATATTCTGGAAACGCAGCTGCAAGTCACCAATGAAGCTGCCAGTCCCTATCAACTGCAAAAACTCACCAATACACTGCCATTGCCTGCTGATGCTCGGGAACTGATGTATTTTCATGGACGCTGGACGCACGAATTCCAGACTGATCGCATTCTATTGGATCGTGGTGGGTATGCCATTGAGAATCGTCGCGGGCGCACTTCCCATGAGCATTTTCCTGGCATTATGATTGGCCAGCCAGGATTCAGTGAAACGTCGGGTGAAGTTTATGGGTTCCATCTTGGCTGGAGCGGTAATCACCGTTTGCATACGGAAGCTATGAGCGATGGACGTCGTTATATTCAGGCAGGTGAACTGCTGATGCCGGGCGAGATAATACTGGAAGCAGGGGAAAGTTACTCAACTCCAACCCTGTTCAGTTGTTATAGTGAAAAAGGATTAAACGTCATCAGCAAACAATTCCATCGTCATGTTCGCAACCAGATTATTCAGTTTCCCCAAGCAAAAAAAGTCCGCCCGGTGCACCTCAATACCTGGGAGGGCATCTACTTTGACCACGATCCCGATTACATTTTGAAGATGGTTCGTGCATCGGCAGAAATAGGGATTGAACGTTTCATTATTGATGATGGCTGGTTTTCGGGTCGCAATGATGATACTACCGCTTTGGGCGACTGGTATATTGATAGCCGGAAGTACCCGCGGGGCTTACAGCCTGTCATTGATTGCGTAAAAGAGCAGGGTATGGAGTTTGGTCTTTGGTTTGAGCCGGAAATGATCAGCCCGAAATCGGCTCTTTACCGAAACCATCCCCAGTGGATGCTGCATACGGAAGGTTATGAGCAGGTGAAAGTCCGCAATCAGTATGTGCTGAACTTGCAGATTCCCGAAGCCTTTGATTATGTACTCGGGCGCATGGATGAAATGCTAAGTACTTATGATATTAGTTATATCAAATGGGATATGAATCGAGAGCTGGTACAGGCCACCCATAACCATAAAGCAGCATTCCACGGCCAGGTAAACGCATACTATCGTCTGGTGGATGCGATTCGTGATAAACATCCCATGGTGGAAATTGAAACCTGTTCAGGCGGTGGTGGTCGTGTAGACTATGAGATCCTCAAACGCACCCACCGTTTTTGGGCTTCTGACTGCAATGATGCCCTGGAGCGTCAGCTTATTCAGCGCGGTGCCAGTTATTTTTTTCCACTGGAAATTACCGGTGCCCATATTGGTGCCAGGCTCTGTCATACGACAGGGCGACAGCATAATCTGGCGTTTCGGGGCATTACCGCGCTCTTTGGTCATATGGGCGTTGAGCTGGACCCAGCATGTGCTTCTGAAGAAGAAAAAGCGGCTTTTGCCAACTACATTGCCTTGCATAAATCCCTGCGTGAACTATTGCACACTGGCGAATATTTCCGCTGTGATACTGTCCATAAAGAGACTCAGGGCTGCGGGGTTATCCGTCAGGATAAGAGTGAAGCCATTGTCATGTATTGCCAGCTGGGCATGTCGGAATTTGCCCTGGCTGCTCCGTTGAAAATTCCTGAGCTGGATGATCACAAGACTTACCGGGTCGAATTGCTCGAAAGCAGTTCGTCTGACATCTACATAAAGCAGCCTAGCCCGTGGGTGGAAGAAGCGACAGAAATGGGCGGTGCCCTGTTAAAACAGGTGGGTTTGATGATGCATACACTGCAACCGGAGAGTGCGCTGCTGATAAAAATGACAGCCGTTTGATCAAGCACACTGAAATAGAGCAGGAGGCGTTAGTGCTAAACACCCGACATCCACCTGTTCTACCCCCGGCACCATCGTATCACAAAGTTTATGGGTGTCTTTTTCTTCCTCCTTTTTTTCCCTGAATAACCGATGCTTTCAACTCTTGTGAATAACGAGCCATTGGTCACTCTCTGACCGCCCCCTGTTTAATAGGAAAAATCAGAAGAGGCGACAACTATTATGCTGAGACAGGGGGGGATGGTTGATTGTTAGCAACAACCAGTAGTGATACGAATGACTTTCAGTGGCACGCTTTTTTTCTTCATTCCCGGCAGATAAAAATATATACATAATATGTCCTCTAAAATCTTGTTCATTGTCATACTCTATTAGGCCATAATTAGGGTCGAAAAACTGGAAGATTTCACCTTCATGGCGGAGGCCTATCATATGCCCCCCAACATCATCATTATCATTGGCTTTAGTATATATATAGGTAAGCGCGAAGTGGCCATTCTCAGAACTCACCTTGTCTAACACAGTTGCTAAATTGAGGCCGTGTGTTCCCATTATGCTGTCTTTGACAGACAGGTTATAGACTTTGAACATAGCAATTGAGTTATTAAATGGCTGCTTACGGTCTGCATCGGCGGCAGATCCGTATGCCATGTAGGCTGAATGAGTAATTGCCATGAAATGCTCAGAACCAAGCTCACCGTAAGTCTGAACACCTCTGCCCCCTGAAAGGATGCTGCTTTGAAGCCATTTTCCGACCATGGGAACACACACTCCATCAGTAGCCCCTCCGTGACTTTGCCAATGAATGCCTGAGTCACTTTTTACCTGCTTCCATTTGACTTTAGATTGAATAGTATTGTTTGTGCGAAAAATTATCCTCGGCATATCATCCCTTCATGTATGACTTTAGTACTCCGTCCGGCACCAGTTGGGAAAGAGTAGGAAAACAATAGGGAAAGAGTAGTAAAAGAGGAAAGAGAAAGAGTAAGACACCCATCAATTTGGCAAGCCTCTGCCACAGGAAAGCTATCCACACAATGCTCACAGACAGGTTTACTAAGCATCATCGTATCACAAAGCTTATGGGTGTCCTTTTCTTTCTTCTTTCTTTCTCCGCAAACTAACCAGGGGAATAAAATTAACCAGATGACATCTTGACAGTACGTCACTTATCGTGTAAAGTCTTCCCACCTTTACAAGATTTTAAATGTAAAGCGTAATAAAAAAATGAGGTAATAATATGAAAAAAGAAGCTAACCTGAAAATGAAGTTGTTTTTCTCAAAAAATAGGGTTAAAGCGAAAAAGAATACTTCTCTTCGTAGATCATTTATTACTTTCCAAGGTGTGGAAGGATAATATATATTTTCTATACAGTAGGCGGTATTAGGTATTCTCGTGCCTAATACTGTAAGTATCTGTAAATGAAGAGGTCAATTTTATGGAAAATATAAATAGTAGACGTGATCTGTCGTAAAATAGCAGCATATAAAAAATTGTTATAATTTTTTCCTGAAAATTGTAAGAAGAAAATGTATTGATAATAAATATTACTACAATATGAAAGAAATAATTTTTATAAGACCGCCAATAGCAGATAAATACAATGCTGTATCGACACAAGAGGAGCCAATAATTAGCTCATTTATTGGTTTTTTAGAAAATCATCTTAGTAAATACAATTTATTCAAATACACAGTAAAAGATTTTGTTCTTAACCCGAACTTAGAGCAGAAAGATTATCTGGCTGGAGAGGAATACATATATATAGTTGTATCTAGAGAAAAGGGAGCTGCACCTCATTATGCAGTAAGATTGGCAGAAAATATAAAGAATAATTTTCCTAAATCAAAAGTAATAATATATGGGCAGATTGCAACAGCAAAGAAAAAGCTTAAAGAATATATAAATAATGATATAAAATTGATAATACATGATGAAAAACAATTAGCGAGAGTTATAGGGTTTGATGGCGTAGATAAAATCCAATATGATTTTGCCATTGATTGTAGCCATATTCCTTATTTTGAAAACGCTATTATATGCAAAAAAAAACAAGAACTTTTCACAGCAGCAATAGAAACAACTAGAGGATGTGCTTATAGCTGTGATTTTTGTTTTGTTAATAACGAAGATACTTTTGAATCTAGATGGTCAGTAAGGGATAATGAAAGTATTTTACAAGACATAAATACTTATTACAAAAAAGGGTTGAGAAAATTCTTTTTTTTCGACCTGGAGTTCTTTGGATCAAATAAAAAGCATCATGAGCAGAGAGCCATTCTATTTAGAGAAATAAAAGATAGATTTCAAGGTATTAACTTCATGCTTTATGCTAGAGCAGATACGTTAATGCAATTCGACAACTTTAATCTCTTGAAAGAAGTAGGGCTGTATAACGTTTATTTAGGGGCTGAATCATTTTTTCAAAATGATTTAGATTCTTTCAAGAAAAGACTCAGTTCAAAATTGGTAAAGAAGTGTATAAACGAACTGCTTGATAGAAATATAAATATATTTTTAAGCTTAATTTTGTTCAATAGAAGTACAACCATTGAGTCATTAAAATACAACTTAAACTCCCTAGAGAATATTCTAAACCATGAAAATGCAGCATCTATAAGAATGCAAACTGCACTAGTTAATATAGAGCATAGCTGGGGGAATAAAGAGTTGGAAAAATATCCATTTAGTGATAATACATATACAAAATGGACAATGTATTTCCACTCACAAAATACTACAGGTTTTGCATTTGATAGTAAATTTGAACCTCTTATTGAAATCATGAGAGCATTATCTTATGAGAATGAGAAAAAAAGTACAGAGTTGAACTTTTCCTATATTAGTGAAGATTCAATATCTAAAAAAGGAATAGAACTTTGGTTTGCAAATATAGATTTATTCAGTGTTTATTGTTTTAAAGTTTTTCTTGAAAGATTTGAAGAGAATAAGCTTTTTATGAGCAAGCAATCAATACTTGATAATCTGGATCTTTTATTTGAAATGATTTTAGGGTTTAATAACGAATTCTTATCTTCATCACTGACAAATTTGTGTACTAACAATGAAACCTTAGTCATGTATGAAAATGAAGTTATTGATATTGGGGATCATGGTTTTGATTTGGAGATTCCTCCATTAAAAAAATATCTATCTTTTATGAAAAATAGAATAGAAATGAAGGATGTCTAAATGCTTACAATTTATAATGATAGAAAGTTAACTTTATTATATTACTTTCTTTATGGAGCTTATCGTCTTTTTACTACAATGAAGTTTCCAATTTTAACTCTATTCTTGTTATCAGAGGATATTTCTATTATACAAATAGGGGTAGGGTACTCATTGATGTCTCTTGCAGTAGTGCTCTCAGATACTCCTTTAGGGTACTTGGCCGATAAAACAAATGAAAAGGCTATATTTATTGGGGGAATTTTGATAGAAGCACTTTCCGCGTACTTCTTTTCACAAAGTAGTACAGTTACTTTGATGTATATATCATTTATTTTTTGGGGGATTGGAATATCAACTTTTTCTGGTGTTTTAGAAGGTTGGTATGTCAATAATAGCAACAGAATAGGGACTACCATAAAGCAATCACACGTATTTTCTAGAGTTCGAAGCATATCTAATATATGCACATTTTTTGGTATACTCACAAGCTCAATACTTACAACAATGTTTAGTTATGAGTTAACTCTGATAATAATATCAGTACTGTTAGTGATATACTCTGTATTTTCATCATTTATACTTAATAACTCTTTGTTAGAAAAAGAAAAAAATAACCACAACATATCTTTTAAAGAATATTTTTCTTTTATATTTAATGTTAACTTTATCAGGGTTCTTTTGTTTTTTTCTATTCTTGGGTTTATCTATAGTGGTTATGCGGCAATATGGATGCCTGTTTTTGAAAGTGTTTTAGGTTCTGAAATCAATCACTCTTTAATAATTAATTCATTAATATATGGTTCAATTTATTTACTCAGTGGATTGGCTATAATTTATTTTTCAAAATTATTAAATGTCTTTGTGGATTCAATATTAAAGCAAGTTGTTGTTCTTAGGATGTTGTTTGCGTCTAGCTTTTTCCTTATGGCAATTACAAATCAAAATATTTTTTTATTCTCTATATCAACTTTGCTGATGTTTATTTTTGGTGATCTAGAGTATGGACCTCTTTCAGAGATAAAAAATTCATTTTTGAATAATAATAATAGAATTTTTGGCTTGTCTGTTTTCTCGACATGTGAAAGAGTGCTTGCCAGTCTCGGTGGCTTTATAATAACAGCTTTATACAGTAATTTTGGAACATCTGTAGCATTTATTTTAGTTAGTTTATTAACGCTTCTATCTTTATTAGCGGTTACTCCTCTTATCGAAAAAAATAACAAGATGAAGGTTTGTTAAATGAAATCTATCGATGATCTGTACACTAAAAATGCTGCGATTTATGATAAAATATCAAATGATAGAGATTTTTCAGAGCAATCTAGAAAGTTGATCAATTATTTCAAACTTGATAGTAAAAATGTTGTTGATTTGTTTTCTGGTCCTGGACGACATATAAAATCATTTAATGATAACGGTGCTAATTGCATAGGAATTGATTTTTCTCAAGAAATGAGGAGGATAGCTATATCTAATGAATTTGCATGTGAAGAAGATTATATTTGCTTAAAACTTCCAGCCAAATCATGGCCTAAAAATGTAAATAATGTGCACGCTTTTTTGTTATTAAGATATTCTTGTGGATATTTAACAATATCTGAATTGAATGAGTTAATAATAGAGTGCATTAAAATTTCTCCAAATGGAAGTGGTGTGTTGATAATAGAGCTTCATTCAATGAAAAATGCTCATAATGGTTTTTTAGATCTTGAAATTATTGAAAGAGAATGCTTCTTTGAGGGCGGGAGCATTAAATGTAGATGGCCTTCTTCTAAACCATTGTATGATGATTTGAGTTCGCAAGTCGCAATGCCTGTAGAGATAGATGTATATAATGGAAATAAATTAAAAGAATCATTGAAGTATGTATCGAAGGAATCTATTCATAGTTTTGAGACCATACAGTTTATTGCAAACATCAATGGCTTGAAATCTGAGGTTGTAAATGACGAATCAGTATTAAACTATTTTCCAAACTCAGTCGTTGCTGCTATTTATTTGTGAGGAGCTTGATAATGAAAATGAACTATAAACGAGCGCTATCTGGTAAAGATGTAAGCGTAATACTAATCGACGAATTTAATAATGTTGATTTGTTTAATAAAGCAAGAAAAACTGCCAATAAATACGATATTGTATTATATACAGGCAGCAGTATTAGCGAAATAAATAACTTCAAAAACTTACATGCTAGAGATATTGTTCATTTTATTATAAGGCTTACGTCTAAGTTCTCAATCGAACTGATTGATAAAGTAGTAAAAAATATAAAATTAGACTATAAATCAGTATCAATTGCATTTAGCTACAAAGATTATAATGAATCTTTAAAGTTTAAAGAATGTGTAAATAAATCTAAGTGTTTGTACAGTAACTTAGATTGCTTTAATTTGATGCGTCCAGACACTCATCTAGAGTCAAGTTATACAGCGTCAACTATGAAAATAGTTGACAATATTATATGTGATACTATCAGAATAAAATATCATGCCGTATGTCTATCAAGATATAGTATTAAAAATGAGATTCCAAAAGATGTCGCTGATTTTTTTTCAAGAGCATCACATCTATACGGCGCATTCCAGATGTATCATAGATCAAATACTGATGGATATTTTTCCATTAAAAAAGATGATAAAATCTATATAACTGCAACAAAAACACAAAAGGATAAAAATTTATCATTTGATCGTATTTGTGTGATTCATAACTATAATGAGAGGGAAAATGCAATCTATTATAGTGGCTCATATGTCCCGTCGTCTGATAGTGTTGAGGCTATGATTGTTTATAACAATAATAGAGAAATTAATAGCATAATACATACCCATGATAGTATTAGGTTTACTAGAAACCCTCTAGCCATTAGCTATGACCGGATTGAGCCTATTGAATACGGCACAGCAGAGCTTGGCTATAGATTATCTGAAAGAATATCCAATGGCTTGAACGTTATAATCATGGAAGAGCATGGTGAGATCTTTGTTGGAAAAGACGATTATACTGCTTGTAATACATTGTTAGATGAAGTTTCTAAGATGATCAATTAATATCCTCACCACCCTAAGGGGCAGAGGTTCAAAATATTAAAGGACACCCATAAAAAAATAAAGGAAACAGCGAAAACAGGGAATAGAAAGGAAATAGGAAAAGAAATAGGACACCCAATAATTTAACCGGCAATGCCAAATTGGTGGGCAAGTTGATGGGTGTCCTTTTCTTCTTCCTTTTCTTCTTCCCACAACCTCTATAGTGATCACTTCACTATCGCTAAGCTTTGGCTGAAACCCTCTGATACGCAGAGGCTCAGGAAACAGTTCCTGAAACAAATCATCGATCAGGCAGAAGGTTTTGATGATAAACTCTTCGAGAGGCATGGCTGTCACCGAATGTAGCTTATTCTACTTACTACATTTATTGGTGCGGTCATGCCTCATTAAAAGTGAAAAGTCGGTCTTCCCATGACTTTAGAATGGAAGGGAGAAGAGTAGAATGAAGAGTAGAATAGAAGAGTAGGACACCCATCAATTTGGCATTGCCGGTTACATTTTTGGGTGTCCCGTTCTTCTTCAGTTTGAGAGTGCAACAGAGCAATAGCATAGTCAGAGGCGTTTGTTAGTCGTTGCAGTTATATATGGCGTAGCTGCCGTATCAAACTCAAAATGGATGGAAATCAATATGATGTTTGCTCATCAAGTGTTCTATGACAAGTGTCGCTTTCAAAACTTGTCAGGCCGAGTTTTTACCCTTGCTCGTCACCCTGTCCTGAATTGTGGCATGGGTGCTGAGTATCATTTAAAATTTCGAATTTATGAAGGCTCAGTCTTAGCCGGATATGTCCGAGTTGTTGGAAAACCCTATCACTCTGATAAGAAAGGGCAATCAGTCTATCATTTATATAATATTGATTTAGAGAAAGAGTATCAGAGTCTTTCTTTGGGATCACTGCTGCTCTATATCATTAACACAGAAATCCGTTTAAATGGAGGTGATTATCTCTACGCAAATTACCCCAAACCTGAAGCTCTCAGGTTTTACCTTCGGCTGGGCTTTATTCCAGACCCTGATGAGGTTAGGGTAATGAACAATTATTTATTATCAGCACCTTTTGGGCCTGATACACTCTCTTCCATAAACGACTTTTTATCTCTGAAGATAATGCTATCGGAGACCTACTCTAGATGGAAGTGTCACACCGAGGTGCTAAATGAGATACTGTGCGAAAAAATGTGTGAAAAATTCAAGTTTTTGCAGCCAGCCTAACGTAATCAGCATAGCAAGCTGGACTTTAAAACAAAGCTGAATGACGAGTGATATCGCCCCCCCGATAATAAAAAAGTACAAGACACCCAAAAAATTACCCAAAAATTTAATCGGCAATGCCAAATTTATGGGTGTCCTATTTTCCCTTCCTATTTTCCCTTTTCGCTCCTCTTCTGTAGCTTCCCGTTCAATAAGCAAGTTCCATACAGCCTTATCACTATCAATGATCGAATCTGAAAATACGATGCTTATCCCACCTGCCGGAAGAAAATCACATTCATGAACCTAAATTCCGCAGTTGAATTTTGTAAATTCCTTCTATTCCTTGTGACAGTTAGGCTTGCGCATTTTTATAACACCCCTTTTGGGTGAGTGTGCAAAATGGTTATAAACCTACGCTCGTATGGACTTTAAGAAAGGTGCTGATTTCAACTGATTAATTTAGGATGAATTTTATACACGTTCACACCTTAATCTTGATGTTTAGGATGAGCCACATAACGCCAAATTCAGGGGCGGCACGCCAGTGCTGTCCCCTGGAATTTTTTGTTATGTGGCGGTGTAACTTTATGGCTATTCCAGGCATGGCAAGGCATATATTGGAATTTCGATTTTCATGGTTCTTGGTTGACGAGGCTGTCGACTGATAAGACCCAATTTATGCAGCTTTAGAACCATCTGGTGAACTGTAGGTGCTGTAACCTTGAAATATTTCTGTAAATCAGACTCAGCAGGTGGAATACCATTGATTTTTGTAAAGTTATAGATAAAAGATAGGTATTGCCCCTGAAGAGGCGTGAATTCTAACTGATCTTGACTCATGAGAAAATTAATATGCCTCTAAACTTACAAGCGCTTGCTGTCCCAGCCACTTGAATCTATATGAGCGAAGTTGCCAGCGGCATTTTTAGCCCTCTCACTGGAAAGGGTTTGACCGCAAAATGGACAATTATAAATTTCTAAAACTGTTTGCCAAATAGTATCACCAACATTTTCGAGGTAGTGATTATCTTCCAACTCCTCTTCTGTAGCTTCCCGTTCAATAAGCAAGCTCCATATAGCCTTATCACTATCAATGATCGAATCTGAAAATACGATGCTTATCCCACCTGCCGGAAGAAAATCACATTCATGAATTTTATACACGTTCACACCTTAATCTTGATGTTTAGGATGAGCCACATAACGCCAAATTCAGCGGACGCCGTAGGCGTCCGCTGAATTTTTTGTTAGGTGAAAATTAAATAAATACTTTCACTAGCTCTGTGTAAAGTATGTAAAGTGCAAGAATTAATATTATGACTGAGAAAAAGTGATCAATATAAATTGAGTATTTCTCAAACACTTTTTTTATTGATCTAGTATTTAAAGAAAGTGCTAAAAATGCAAACCAAGCAAAGGTCATACAAGTAAAAATTACTCCAACCATTGAAAATAGGGCATTATCTTCACCTGGCCTTATCAAGGGCGAAATAACACTAACAAAATAAACTAATGCTTTTGGGTTTAGCAAATTTGTTAAATAACCATCTCTAAAAGCTGTTAACCCGTTACTATAATTAATAGCTGTTTGAGCACCAAATTCACTGCCATTCGATTTAATTCCTAAAACCCCCATCTTTATAAGCCATAAACAGCCAAGGACAACTACGATACTATATAGGATTTTTGATTGGCTTAAAATAATTGAAAGCCCTAGGTAAACCATTAATAAGTGAGTTGCAACCCCTAATGCAATGCCAATACAACACATAATAGTTTTATTTATTTTTCCAGAAAGACTTGACCTCAAAACAACAATAAAATCTGGCCCAGGGCTAGCCAATGCCAAGAAGTGGATGCCAACTAAAATTAATAATTTTTCCATGATGCCACCTATAATTATGATAATTACATATTTACTACCTTCACTAACTCCATAGAAGTAGCGGTTTATTTTGTCCGCAATAGCCTATGAAGCATGAAATACTCAACCTATCATCAGAAGATGGTGTTACTGCATGAACATTATTAGAGTTAAATAAGACTAAAGATCCAATACTTGGTTTTAACTTCACATCTGAAGATCTGATCAGGTTTCGATCAAACGCATATGAAAAATCAGGGCGTTTATCTTTAAGGTTTTTAAATTCCTCATCACTAGCTGCCCAATTCCATATTTCAAGCTCTCCACCTTGGTTAGGAACATTTAAATACACATTAGCAGCTATTTGTCGTTTGACGATTTTACTAATATCTGTATCAGGGGCATCTCTCTGTATTATGTCTTGATGTGGTTCAGCAGAAGCCTCAGAGGTAAAATACCTAGCTAGACCCACGAATATCTTTTTACCATTAACTGATGCCAGCGTTGAACCATATGGCCAGATATCATCCAGATAAACTCTCAATGAATCAATCGGGCTGATAAGAGGAAAACAGCACCTTCTTAACTCAAAAATCCATTGTTGTGAACTTTCAAAATATTCATTTTGAGTTTTCTTACTTGCTATTGTTTCGTAAAAAGCTTTTCCTATTCTGCCTATTTTTGGAGCATTCTCATAAAATCCCAATATCATATTATTATGTATTTTTTTCGTTAACGATGAACATGTATTTTCATCAAAAAAATCAGGTATATTTAGTAACAAACTCCTATTTTCAAATATACCAAGCAGGTCTGCCCTTTTTACTTCTTTAATAGTCTTTATTTTATTTTTCTCAGCAATTTCCATTGCTCGCTCCTTCTTCACTTTTTCGCCTAACGCTTAGCTCAGCCGACGCCATAGGCGGTCGGCTGGAGCTATTTGTTGTATGGCGCTTACTCTAAAATCCAGTCCGGGATGATGTGATATGCTCAAAAAGTCAAAATATACTGGTGTTCTCAACATTGCAGGCAACGAAATTCATTGTGCTGTCTTGGACGATGAGACCAGGATTGTAAATGGTACAAATGTTCTTAAGGCATTTGGGCGTAAACAGATGGGTGCTTCTAAGCACCAAGGTATATCACCGATTCTCACATCAAAAAGTCTTGAGCAATATGTTCATGACGATGAAGCTAGAAAGCTCACTCCTATTACATATGTAGCTAAGAATGGAAGAGAAATTAGTGGTTACCATGCAGATGTTATACACATCATTTGTGAAATATATTTGCGTGCCAGAGATGCCGGCACTTTGTCGGATGGTCAACTACATCTAGCAATTCAAGCAGATATTATTATCCGTTCACTAGCAAAAACTGGTGTTATAGCTCTTATTGATGAAGCTACTGGATACCAATATGAACGTGAACAAGATCACCTCCAAAAAGTTCTTGCAGCCTATATCAGTGAAGATTTCTTAAAATGGCAAAGGCGCTTTCCTCGTAAGTTTTATCAAGAGTTGTTTAGACTATGTGGCTGGGAATATGATCCAATGTCACTCAAACGACCAGCTTATGTAGGTAAGCTCACTAATAAATATGTTTATGATCTACTTCCCAATGGCGTATTGACGAAGTTAAGAGAGCTAAACCCTAAAAATGAAAATGGAGGTAGAGCTAGAAAGCATCACCAGCATTTGAAGGATGCTGGCCTTCAGCATTTAGAAAGGCATCTAACCAAAATAATTACTCTTTTTGAAATTTCAGATGATTTTCATCAGTTAGACGCGCATGTTAACCGGATATTTAACGACGTAGATCAGTTATTACTTAGCCTTCCCGAAAAGTGATTTAACTTGATTATCTTAAACACGGATGTTGATTAGCCATACAACGCTTGCATGTGGGGCTGACGCCGCAAGCGGCAGTCCCTACGATGCACTTGTTAGAAGGCGATTAATGAGATCTAAAAATTGATTCCAGCCTAGCACCACTGTTATTACCGAGCTTACTAAACCAAATAATGCGATGAGACCAGAAAATATTTTAAATATACTGCTAGAAATTATTCTTGTGACATTCGTTTCACTGAGAATGCCTAATGAAGAAAGCATATAGGCAGGAATAGATACGATTTCACTGACACCTACATGGAGCCATTTTAGTGGATTCTTAAGGTCACTTACAATTAAGTCAATTCGATCTTCCACTATTCCTATATGTCGGACCAGTGTATCTTGGATTGTTGATGCATATTGATTAGCGACTCCATCCCTAAGAATATAATCTTCAAGCGCATGCTTAAGATCAGGTAACATACTCAAAATTACCGTATAATTTTTGTATGCAAAATTTTGGTATGGTGGCTTGTAGCTATGAATAATACCTGTAACACCAAGCTGATTTTGCATCTTATTTGATCGATGAATCATCCAAGTATAATATTTTACTTCGTCACCACCACTTTCCATATATGCTTTGAAGTTTTCAAAAAACTCCAAGGCAAATTCAAGTTTTTTATTTTGCCTTCTTCCTTTCAAATTAAGAATAAAGAAGCCGTAACTACATATGGCTAAAAAGTGTTAGCAATACATAAAATCTATCCATATACCCTCAATATTGTTTAGCCTTCTAACGCCGCCTTCAAGGGCCGCACGTCAGTGCGGTCGCTTGGAAGGCTTTGTTAGGTGCGTTGTTGATTGAAATGAGATTTAGAGCTTTCTGCCCACAATATAGGTTGGATGGTTTGACTAGTGGAAACTTTAATCAATTACCGAAATTGTAAAAGTCTGTATCACCAATGCTTTGAGTAGTGCCGGATGACCCATCATTAAAGTTATGGAAGGTAGTACTACCTATAGATTGAGAAGTACCGGATGTGCCGTCATTGTAATTATGGAAAGTAGTTCCACCGATATTCTGAGATGTTCCATTCAAGCCATTGTTGAAATTATGAAATGTGGTTCCACCTATACTTTGTGAGGTTCCACTCATACCATTATTAAAGTTATGGAAAGTTGTACCACCAATATTTTGTGAAGTACCACTTGTGCCATCGGCACAGTTATAGAATGTAGTTCCTCCAATTGTATTGCTGGTGCAACTTGCATAGCTTTGGAGAGATACTCCTAAGGTTAATACTACCAACGAGTTTAACATTAATTTTTTCATTTACATTATCCTTTGTTTATTTTTCTTAATATGATACTAGCAAAATAAAACATATGTTTTAGGATAATTAATTTATGACACATCTTTCAAACTTAACCATATGAAAAATAAGTACTATTTGCAAGCCGTACTCTAAATACTGAAGTAGCACCTAACGCCTGCATAAGCGGCGGCGCGTCTAGCGCCGTCCGCTGGATGCTCTTGTTAGGTGCAAATTGCACGACACTTTGGAAATTGGCTACAACCCCAAAACTTGTTGCCTGCATTTGGGCCTTTTTTAGACACTCTCTGAACCATTGTGCTGCCACATTTAGGACAAGTTTTCTCTGTGGCTTTCTTGGCTTTTATCTCTTTGACATGCTGAGCATGATCTCTATGAGTTTTTATAGAGGGCTTGAGACGGCCAGACTCAATGGTATGAATAACTGACTCTTTTTCTGTGAGAGATAGAATTTTCTCTTGCTTGGAATTTATGTAATGAATTAGACCACCTGCATAGGTTACATTTGTAGGCATTTCTGTCTTGAACTCACTGTCTCCGACAAAAACTATGACTGAAAATATTTTGGATTCTGGGATATCTAAACAAGAAGCCAAGGTTTTTGTGTGTTTATAGTTCTGGTGTAATGGGTTTTGAAATTTACTGGTGTGTTTGTATATTTTCTGAGTCCATTGCCTATGCTTCTCTGAACCAAAAATCCAACCCTTCATATTTTTTGTTTCAACAACAAAAACTCCTTTGGATGAAACCAGAATATGATCGATTTGCGTTGTTCCATCTTCTGTAGGAAGCGTCACATTTTTTATGAGATGATATTCATCTTTATCAAGTCGAACCTTTATGGCGAAGTTTACAATCACCTCTCCAATGTAACCTTTGAACCAAGGTGATTTAAAGATCCCGACAAGAATCAGAAGGGGAATGAAATACCAAAAAGAAGATATTGCATTCCATATTATTGATGTGTAATCGATCATGTTAACTCGATGTTGGTTTTGCACCTAACGCCAAATTCAGGGGCGGCGCGTCTAGCGCCGTCCGCTGGATGCTCTTGTTGTGCGCGAACTCGCCGCTCGTGAGCCTGAAGGCCGGCACCCAACTATGTTTTCTCTGTTCATGGCAGAGAACGTGAAGCCCTGACGAACAGAAAAGCTGCGATAAACGGCAACGCTGAAATTTGCTGCCAAACCTCTGGCACGGATTTTAGCCTGGCGTTGCACGAAAGAAAAAGCTCAAAACTGATTTGCCAGAAACACCATAACTTGAAGAGCGGCATACTGCTGAAACTGGCATGGCACGAGGAAAGAAATGCAAATCTCTCCCGCCAGAATCCACAAAACCATTTTCATTTCTGTTGAACTTCCAGTCAGAGAAAAGCTATGCACTATAGCGCACAACGCCTGCTTCAGCCGCGCACCGAAGGTGCGTCGGGTGGAGGGCGAAGCCCGGAACGAACTGGAAGCATTTATTATGCGCCTGCTTGACTTATGAATATGGTGTACCATAATCAGGTATATATTGGTATTCACTGTTAAATTAAGAGGCAATCACAAATGGCCAAAAACACCAGTATAACTTTGGGTGAGCACTTTGATTGGTTTATTTCCAGCCAAGTTGAAAGCGGTCGTTACGGTTCTGCCAGCGAGGTTATTCGTGCTGCTTTACGCTTACTGGAAAGTAAAGAAACCAAGCTCAACACTCTCAGAAATTTGCTTATCGAAGGTGAAGAAAGCGGCCTTGCTGAGTACGACTATGATACCTTTATTAACGAACTTGATAATGAAGACAAAGAATGAAGCCTTTTGCCTTAACTAAGAAGGCCAAGGCCGACTTGAGAGAAATTGCAAAGTTCACAATGAAACGCTGGGGCAGAGAGCAAAGGAACCTTTATTTAAAGCAATTTGACGACACTTTTTACCTGCTGGCTGATCGACCAGAAATAGGTAAATCTTGTGATGAAATCAGAAAAGGCTATCTGAAATTCCCTCAAGGTAGTCATGTAATATTTTTCCAGCAATCCAATAAGAAGCAGATAGAAATTATCAGAATTCTCCACAAGAGCATGGATGTTGAGATTCACTTTGGCGCATAACGCCCGCATAAGCGGCGGCGCGTCTAGCGCCGTCCGCTGGATGCTCTTGTTGTGCGCGAACTCGCCAGAGCTGGGCCTGAAGATCGGCACCCAACTATGTTTTCTCTGTTCATGGCAGAGGGCGTGAAGCCCTGACGAACAAAAAAGCTGCGGTAAACGACAAAGCTGAAATTTGCTGCCAAACCACTGGCACGGATTTTAGCCTGGCGTTGCACGAAGGAAAAAGCTCAAAACTGCCTTGCCAGAAACACCCCCACTTGAAGAGCAGCATACTGCTGAAACTGGCATGGCACGAGGAAAGAAATTCAAATCTCTCCCGCCAGAACCCACAAAACCATTTTCATTTCTGTTGAACTTCCAGTCAGAAAAAGGCCATGCACTATAGCGCACAACGCCTGCATCAGCGGACGCCATAGGCGACCGGCTGGATGCACTTGTTATGTGCTTACTCGCCCTCACCATAATCCAGATCTATTGTACCAAAATCAACAGATGAAATTTGATCTACCACCTCCACCTCATCTATTTCGAGGTCATTAATATCACCAGAAAGATCACCGCTTAATGTTATCAAAATTTCTGATTCAAAATCAGCCTCTGCTAAAGCAGATACAGAGCCCATACCAACATGATCTCGATCGATAGAGTCATAGACAGAAAGAGAAAATTCGCCTTCAGCTTCAATCGTTATTTTTGCTGATATTTCAAAAACAACCCATTCATCATCAGAATCAATGACCCTAAACTCATGATTAATAAGTTCGAAATTTTTAAACCAACCATTAGAACCTTCCGGCTCCCAGTATAAGTGAGAATCAGCTTCTTGATCAGGCGTTAAACCATCTAAGGCAAAAGATAGTTGAGTTTCTAATTTTTGAAGGAATGAACTTGCAACCTCATTATCAAGCGCAACCTTTAAATTTCCTACTAACACAAATGGTGCTGTTGCAGTTTGGAAACTAGCTAAACCCTCCGAGAAGCTCTCGAGGTAGTCTATGCGATTAGAAGTTTTGCAATATGCTTTCCAGTCATTGTCTTGTGCAATGGCTAAAACTTTCTTATCCTCTCTTTCTGCCCACTCTTCTATTGCAAGCAGTACAATAGCATCAGGAAATTCATTTTTCTTTTTTCCTGTCTCTGAGAATGGAGCTGTATTGGAAAAGTAACTCTCAAGCACCTTTTGTACAGATACAAATTCACCACAATCAATAACTAGCGCACCAGTATTTTTTATAAAATTAGTTAATCTTGAATAAGCCAAGCTTTTAATTTCATGACTATCTATTAAAAGCTGTTTAGCATTATTCAATGCACTGCCATCAAAAAACAAATGATAGCCTGCTTCATTAATTGATTTTTCTAAAGCACTTCTCGCTACCTTAATTTTCTTTTCAAGGTGAGATTGAATTTCATTTTTTATTACGTCTGGTAAAAGGTATTCAATAGGGCTTTCACGAAATTGCTTGATCTGACCAAGTAAACCCGTTTCTAATCGAAGACCATTACTGTCAAATATTGAGGTGTCTACAACGATTGCTTCGTATTCTTTATTAATTTCTGAATCACTCATATTACTACTCAATTTGCATGGAAACTATCTGGCACATAACGCTGCCTTCAGCAGACGCCGCAGGCGGTCTGCTGGAAGGCTTTGTTATGCATTGTATTTCTGGGGTTTTTGGATACCGAGAGCTTTAGCAATACGCTCAAACCCTAACTCATTTTTGAAAGGCTCTATTTCTTCTTGTAACTTTTTCAGCCTCACTTTTTCCCACGATGAAGTTTTATTATGATATTTTTTTATAAATTCGGGTGTTAGCGTATAAAATTCAGGTTCTGAACTACCACTCGTCCCATCACGACCTCGATAAAAATCACCAATATTCAAGAATGCAATTATTAAAAAATCAAAAGCATCTAAACATTTTTCTTTGATTGGAAAGCCTCTATCACAATCTGTTGCATAGCGGCTTTTAACTTGAATACGTACCTGAGCTAGCTCACTCTTTTTGGGTTTATATCTTGGATCTGGATTTATGCAGATGAGATCATAGCC
Organism: Candidatus Sororendozoicomonas aggregata; assembly: GCF_031528575.1. Taxonomy (NCBI): domain Bacteria; kingdom Pseudomonadati; phylum Pseudomonadota; class Gammaproteobacteria; order Oceanospirillales; family Endozoicomonadaceae; genus Candidatus Sororendozoicomonas; species Candidatus Sororendozoicomonas aggregata. The sequence goes on along the minus strand of NZ_JAVLSP010000013.1, from coordinate 21,896 downwards.
CTCATTCAAATCAGGGGCCTTATAGGTAAGGATATTTCTCCTCATTAAAAAACCTTGGACTAAATACTCTGCTCCAGTAGATACAACAGGTAACCTTAACGCTTCCTTTTGACTCATGAATCTTCCTTATGTGAATGAGGCATAACGCAGAGTTAAACGGCGCGAACGCAGTGAGCGTCCGATGGAGCAGCAACGCTGCGGAATGAATTTGAACGACTTGTTATATTTCGTTTGGTTGAGAGTATGAGTGACCATTTTGAGGGAAATATATTATTTCTCTACTTTCTGGCTCTATACCTGCACAATTTCTTGCGCCACAATACAGAAAGGCAAACTCTAAATTTTCACCATTTTTAAAAATCTTAACCTTGTGATAACTTTTATCATCTAACATTTTTAGTGCATTATTTGCAGCATCTCTACCTTCTCTCTCATTTTTTATCATAATGCTAAAAAATACAGTAAAGGCAAAGCAAAATATCAAAGATTTTCTTAAAAGTCTTTCATATTTTTCATCAATTTTTATTTCATCTTCACTACGCTCTTTTCTCTTATTTTTTAGGTTTGTTTTCTTTATTACTTTCTCAGAAATTTTTATCAGAACTGGGTTTAAAGTTGTTACATAAAAATATATAAACAATACTCCACATATGAAAATAAAAGGCAACAACATTATTAACTCTAAATTTTCAATCATTCCATGATATAAGATTTGATGAAAGTTTCTATCCAATACATCACTATCAAGTCCTAATACACCAAAGTAGCCATGAGTATATGCAGTACTTGAACAATACAAAAAGGCGGTTATCCCAGCCAAGAAAAAAGCACTATCTGATATTTTCATTATTATCCTTCAGAAATATAACGCAGAGTTAAACGGCGCGAACGCAGTGAGCGTCCGATGGAGCAGCGTAGCTGCGGAATGAATTTGAACGATTTGTTAGGCTTTTCTCTGCAAGTATGCTCAGGCTATTTTAAGACAACAGCCTGAATTTATAATCTGAACACTTACCTTTTCGATTATGTGTCTTTTGAAAAGTGCCATTTATCATTGACTAGGTCGCTTCCTTCTATTTGCATAACACCAGAAAAGGTCATCCCTGAAAAAATAACCTTGTTGTCTGTGACTTCATAAGTTCCAGTAGCACCCGATGAAAAAGCAAACTTTTCATCGCCAAGTACTACTGTAACTCCCTTTACTGGGCCATCAGTAATTGAATACTCTCCTTCTACTGAGCTACCACAAGCCACAAGAAATGCGCTTATCAATGAAATAGTAGAAATTTTTAATGCTTTATTCTTTATCATTCTTACTTCCTTTTCATTTTTGGTAAAAGCCTAACAGATGCTTATACGTAACACTTACGCATAAGTAACTGTATGCACGATATGTGAAAACCTCTGCAAGTCTTGCAAGGCAATCCTTCCAGATAAAATACGCACGAAAGTACTCATAACCCCACCTACGCATTTCACGTTTTATATATTGTTCGCCTAAGCAGATACTCATTCCCCAAATCTTCCTCTCTACCCCAAAATTCTGGACCGCCATAACAAGCGAACAGGACACCCAAAACAGCGAACAGAACAGCGAACAGAACAGCGAACAGAACAGCGAACAGGATACACAAAAATTTAACCGGCAATACCAAATTAACGGGTGTCCTATTTTTTTCCCGATTATTGAACACCTGCTTTATTTAATGCTTCTTCATAATCGCTAAACCAGCGTTTACTCCAGCCCATTTCGTCACATAGATCGCGAAGATCATACTCATCATTGATATTGTTGGCTGTAATTATTTTATGTGTTTCTTTATTTACAATCAGACCATTCCAAATCATATTTACCAAATATGGGTATACTGATTGACGGCGAATATGATGAAACTCAGAGGTTGCTACCATTAGTTTAATACCTGTGAGTTCATCAGAAATTATATTAAATTCTTTTATTCTAGTTCTCTTTAATTCTCTCTTTAAAACCATTATATGTTCGCTATATTTAAGGCGGATAACTTCAGCACACTCTGAGTCTCTTACAGATTTTCCCATATTTTCAGATAAACGGAGATAATCTCTTCTCTTATCAGGAATTGGACTATCAATTATCTCATTAAGTCGATAAATTACAGCCGAGTAGTTTATACAAATAATGCCCCCAAAATTAGCTTTATCTGTTGGAGCTATTCCGTCTACAAAATAGCTGGCTGTTGTCCTCCATATTTGAGAAAGATATTCTTCATTTATCCATACTTTACCAGTTCCATCTACGGGAGCACCCTTTGTCCAGGCATTAAATGTACTCTTTGCTGATCGTTTATTAAGGTTATCACCAATATTATTTTCCAGATCAAATTTGGGCCAACTATTTTCAAATAAAACCGTTAACTATCTTCCTCTTGTTTTATTTTGCATTCTTTAACATCCTTTCATAGAGACTATTTAATATCTCTGTAGCTTTTTTTGCATCAGGATGTTTACTCTTGTCAGGATGTATTTTATTTATTACCTTATCTCTCCAAGTCTTGGCTTTTTTCTTATCTTTATAGAAAGATGGTGCTATTTTTAAAGCATCTATCTGTGCTTGACCTGTTAATATTGCCAGATAATAAATTAACTCACTATCCTCGCTTTTAAAATAATCTGACTGATAGTTTGAAGGAGAGTTCAAACTATCATGATTTATATTAAGCTTATCTAGGAGCTCAATAACAGAATAGATAATGGTTTCTTTTTTATCTTCATTTATATCAACAATTAAATCATCTGATGGAGAGTTATCAAATTCATTTTGTTTTCCCATTTTCACTTCAACCTTAATTTAAATTTAGATGTACTATACCACACTCTATATTTTTAGCACTATAAATAAGACAGGGCTAAGCCTCACAGTTTCAATCCTCCCACCACCTGCCATAAGGAGCACGTAGTACAGTTGTTTGAATAAAACAGCCATATGAATAAGTGAGCAGGATAACAAGCGAACAGGACACCCTAAAATTTAACCGGCAATGCCAAATTTATAGGTGTCCTATTTTCCCTATTTTCCCTATTTTTTGGTTTTTCTTTGTTTTCTTCTTTAGCTGGAAAGGATTGTTTGGAATTCTTCTTGATTCATAAACTCTGGTGCTTTATTTGTACTAATACTGCCATTTAATTTACACATTAAACGATAGTTTGCTGGTGCTTCATCACATAAAGATTCAACTGTAATTGTAATATCAGATTTATAATCAACAATTAGTTTGGTAATATCTCGTGTAATATAGCGCGGACAGAAGCCTATAATTTCAGCTGGACTGTCAGCGCGTAAAAATACAGCATGCCTGTCGTAATCGTTTTGAACATCAAGACATAGTTTTAATGTATCACCAGGTTTAAGCTCTGAAATTCGCTGCGATGCACTTTCTTGTAAATGGCTCAAACCATGAACGAAGAAAATCTGCTCAAACTTACCATTATCATCAATTTCAAATCGTTTAAACATTTGAAGCTTGTCAGTACTTCTTAATCCACCTGATCTGCCTAGAACATTAAGAGCGCTCGCGTCTTCAGAATCTAAACCGATCCATTTCAAGAAGCTTGGATATTCAGGTCTTTTAGATGATAAGATTCTATTTTTGAAAAGAGGAAACAGGTCTTCTGAAATGTAAGTTTTATTCATATCCTCCATTCCGTTGAATGCAATAAATTTATCAGATGCAAGTGCTCCTTTCGTATAATTAAAGCTATAACCGGCATCGTGTTCTTTCAACAAGCCTACAACATGCCAGATTCGAGTGTCACTCGATTGCCATGCTAAATAGACTGAATTATGCTCTTTCATCTTCTAGTAACCTTTTTCTATTCTCTAATACCATTTCAATCGCAAACTTTTTAGCCGTCTCAGTTATCATTTCACGGGGTATTCTTGAAAAGATTTCCACAATTTTATCTTCCGTAAAACCTTTAAGTTTATCCAGCCAGTGGGATTTGGCAGTGCTTCTATTCTCAACAGCAATATAAAAAGCATCACAGGTTAATAGAGGCTTTTTATCCGTTTTAAGCCTGAATAATTCAGATCTAGCTTTCGCAACAAACGTTGGGATTTTTCTATTAACGTCTTTAGTGGTGAGGCGCTCATGTCTTTCTGCATCAAGTAGTTCACGGCCCAGGCTTGCGGCATGATCATATGTAGGGCATAGATATTGTTTGCCAGTATCTTGATCCACGATTACTGCCCAGTTTTGATGGTGCCTATCTTGATTGCTGATCAGGGCATCAAGCAATAAATATCCACAGAATACATCAGATGCACTTAAATCAGATGTATCATATGAATTGATATTTGGTGGTAAAATCTTTGAGTCTAAGCACTCTAAAACTCTATCAACAGTATGTTCTTTTACATGAACAAAATGTTTACTGTCATTTTCAGGTTTTGGGTAGTTTTTTGGAAATTTTTTATTTAAAACTTCATTACCCATTACCATTCGAGAACTTTTAGGGATTACGTTCTTTGTAACAACCCCATATCTTCCACCACAAATGGCGAGTTCATAAGTAACGTGAGGAATATTAAGTTCCTCACAAAAAACCTCTGCTATCTTTTCAGACCAATGTTCACCAGTATTCTCTCTGGAGTACTTAAACAACCATTTTGTTTCTTCATTACCCTGAAAATAAAACCAAAACTTCTCTTTTGTTCCTAGTTGCTCTATATCTTCAGCACTGAAATCAATTTTTTCAATTTTAAATGTCATAGTGCCTATCAGTAATAACCAAATTAACAAACAGTACGTGAATTATACCATACACGTGCATTTTTTATCTATATTTGATAACTGTACACATGAATGGTAAAAGTCTAATCAGGATAAGGAGAAGCCTCACGGCTTCAATCTTCCACACTACCGGTCATAAAGATGTAGTACGGCGGTTTAAATCATTTTATATTCATCTTGTCACCAATTCTGGCAACCTCAAGTTCCTGAAATATCTGTCCGGCAAGCTTGTGTCAGGGCAGGGCTTTCAATATGGCTCGCGGATAGATGCTTTCACTGACGCTACCGCCCCTCCAGGCCAGCTCAGGAATCGTCAGGCAGGCTATAAAACCTCATCACAATAGACGTCATTTTCATACAAGTGTGGTATACGATACCACGGTAAAAACCGCTGTCATCTTTTTTGGTGGTAAGTCAGATGAGTGATGGAGTGTACGGCTTACGTCAATTAGCAAAGTGCGTAATGCATACCAACCGTCCCTTCTAACCACTATTGTCATCTGGCAAGCTGAGCACTAGTCCAGCGTTGCAATGCCTGACAATAGCAGGCTTCATTCGTCGTTTATACTCTCTACCGCCCGGCCTGTTGACAAACACCGAATGTGCCGTTTTGTGACATGGACAGAACCTGAGGAACCTGAGTTATCAAACAAAGTTAAAGGGCGCGGCAGGCGTTCGTGCCAAACACCAGACATCCACCTGCTCTACTCCCTGCTTTTGCAGAACACGGCTGACCTCTTTTGCCGTTTCTCCCGTTGTGACCACGTCATCCACCAGGGCGACGTGGCGATACTGTTGAGGATGCTGAGAATAAAGCGCGTGCTCTGTCACAAATGCCCCTTTGATATTTTTACGCCGTCCCTTAACGGATAAGCCTTGTTGCGCGTCCGTATGGCGGTGCCGTTTTACCATCCGGTAATCCACCGGGCAGTGAATCCCCTCGGGTAATTGTTTTGCAATGGCTTTGGCAATCAGCAACGCCTGATTATAACCACGTTGTCGAAGCTTTTTCGGGTGAAGGGGAACAGGAATCATCCTATCAGGCCATTGTTGCTGGTAGTGATCCGTCAACACCTCCACCAGTGGCGTTACCAGGGGAGCGACCAGCTCAAGACGATGAGAATATTTGATGTTACGGATCAATCTGTCCACGGGGAAGTCATACACATAGGCTGCCAGGCAGCAGGTAAACGGTGGCTCACTTTTCAGACAACTGGCACAGAGTTCAGACAGGGTATCCTTCAAGGGCAGGGCACACCGGGGGCAACAAACTTCTGCCACTGGAAAGTTATCCACACAATGGTCACAAACAGGTTTACTAAGCACGCTCGTATCACAACATACAAGACATTGAACGTTTATAGGGTGATGTGTGAGGTTCCTGCAAGCAAGGCGGTATCCGTGAAAAAACCGTGATGTAAACTTTTTAACATTCATTTGGTTGACTAATCGCCGCCGTCCGTTACCATCAAGGCTATATTAGTGACTATCAGGCCCGTCTGCGCATGACTTCCAACCACCGTGATATCCGTAATGACTGGACCATTGATGAAGTGGCACAATTGTTCGATATGCCGTTCAACGATTTGTTGATGCAAGCGCAAACCCTTCATCGCACCTATTTTCAGCCGAATCAACTCCAGGCTTCCATATTGCTGTCCATTAAAACCGGCGCTTGCCCGGAAGACTGTAAATACTGTGCCCAAAGCGGTCATTACAATACCGGGCTGACCAAAGAAAAACTGATTCAAGTGGAAAAGGTAGTTCAAGCGGCGCGCAAAGCCAAAGAAAGTGGCGCCACCCGCTTTTGTATGGGGGCAGCCTGGCGCAATCCTCCGGCAAAGGATATGCCCATGCTGATTGAAATGATTCAGCAGGTAAAAGCCCTGGATCTTGAAACCTGCATGACACTGGGCATGTTAAGCCGCCAGCAGGCAGACACCCTGGCCAAGGCCGGACTCGATTATTACAACCACAACCTCGATACCTCGCCAGAGCATTACGGCAATATCATCACCACCCGCAGTTATGCTGACCGACTTGAAACATTAGCCCATGTCAGGGACTCGGGCATGAAGGTTTGTTGTGGCGGTATTTTAGGGCTTGGTGAAACCTTGCGCGATCGCGTGTCCTTACTGCGGCAGTTGGCCAATCTCCCTGAGCACCCCGAAAGCGTGCCGGTTAACCGGCTCTCAAAAATTGCTGGCACACCCATGGAAAATGCCGAAGAGGTGAGCGGTATTGAGTTTGTCAAAACCATCGCGGCGGCCCGTATTATGATGCCAAAGTCGTATATTCGTCTGGCCGCTGGCCGTGAAACCATGAGTGATGAGTTGCAGGCGCTGGCGTATATGGCGGGCGCTAACTCCATTTTTAGTGGTGAAAAACTGCTTACTACACCCAATGCTGAGCCTGGTTGCGATATGCAACTGTTTACAGCGCTGGGGGTGACGCTGGAAACCTACGAAGAAACGATCAGTCACAACGGGAACCCTGAAAAATCTGAAAAATCTGAACCTGAACTCACCCCATCGCCCCTGTTTTATGAGGCAAGGCCCCTGGCTGAGAAGGCCCGTGCATGAGTGGCTTTGCCTTATCCGAGGGTTTGCGACAGCAACGTACCACAGGGCTTTACCGTTCGCGAACCACTGTTGCGTCGGCGCAACGCCCTGAAGTGACCGTTGATGGTCGCCGGTATCTGGTGTTTAGTAGTAATAATTATTTAGGGTTGGCTGATCACCCAAAGGTTATTGCCCGATTTCAACAGGCCGCCAATGAATACGGTGTCGGCAGTGGCGCTTCGCACCTGATTATCGGCCACAGCAAGGCTCACCAGGCACTGGAAGAAGCGCTGGCGGCATTGACCGGACGTGACCGGGCACTGTTATTTGGCAACGGTTATATGGCCAACCTTGGTGCCATGGCGGCATTGACCGGGCGTGAAGACAGTATCTTTCAGGACCGGCTGAATCATGCCTCATTGCTTGATGCCGCCCAGTTATCGGGCGCGCGTTGGCGCAGGTTTCGGCACAAGAACCATGATCACCTGGTTAACCTGCTGGCGAAAAGTACGGCCCGAAACACACTCATTGTGACTGATGGCGTGTTCAGCATGGACGGTGACAGGGCCGACCTCCATGGTCTTTCATCCATTGCCGAGCAGCACAATGCCTGGTTAATGGTGGATGATGCCCACGGTATTGGCGTACTTGGCAAAAATGGCGGTGGCAGTGCGGAGCACCTGGGGTTGACTCAACAGCACCTCCCCATATTAATGGGCACGCTCGGTAAAGCCTTTGGCACTTATGGCGCGTTTATTGCCGGCAGTGACGCGCTCATTGAAAGCCTTATCCAGTTTGCCCGCACCTATATTTATACCACCGCCTTGCCACCGGCCATAGCAGAAGCTACCCGAGCAAGCCTGCAAATTATTCAGCAAGAACCCTGGCGGCGAGAGCATCTCAAGGAACTTATTCGGTTTTTTCGCCACAGTTGTGAGCAGTTGGGTATTGCCCTGATGCCCTCTGAAACCCCCATCCAACCGTTGCTGACAGGTTCTGTCGCTGAAACCCTGGCGGTGAGTGAGGCACTGGCTGAACAGGGCATACTGGTTAGCGCCATTCGCCCCCCCACTGTTCCCAAAGGTGAGTCACGACTGCGGATAGCGTTAAGTGCCGCCCATACAAAAACACAGGTAGAGCAGTTAGTGAATGCGCTTGATACCGTAATCAACCACCCATCCCACCAGCAGAAGAGGTAAGCCATGCCATTGCCACGGGTATTCATTAATGGTTGGGCTATGCCTGCTTGTGCACCGGCGACGTTACTGGAATGCCTGCCCTCAGCAGCAGACTCGATTATCCACTTGTCTGACCTGGTGAGTCCCGGTGATATCACCCTGAATACGCTGCTGGCGGCCTTACGCCAAAAGATGCCAGAGCCCCCTTGCCTGCTGATGGGTTGGTCTTATGGCGGTATGCTGGCCTGTGCTTATGCCGCGCGCTTTCCACAGCGGGTCAAGGCGTTAGTGACCCTGGCCATGAATCCCTGCTTTGTTGCACAGGCGCACTGGCAGGCAGGTATGGCGACGGATGTCTTCGAGCAGTTTGTACGACGCTTTTCAACCCACCCTGAAAAAACACGCAAGCAGTTTATTGCCCTGTGCTGTATGGGGGGAGCCAATGAGACACACCAACGACGGCAACTAATGGCCGAAATGCCTTTAGCCACTGACGGGCTGTTACCCTTGTTAAAGCTGTTTGGCGCTCTTGATATCCGGCCATTGATGACCAGGGTTCAGTGCCCGGTAACCCATATTTATGGTGAGCAAGATGCCGTTGTGCCTGTTGCTGTGTCCACATTGATGGAGGCGCATTACCCTTGGCATCGCACTGAACGAATGGCGGGCAGCCATTGTTTTTTTATGGATAATCCAAAGTCTGTGTCGTATTTGATGGCGCGCCGTCACAAGGAGGTCGCCAGCCCATGTTAGCCACGCCCCAGGAAGAAGCGCCATTAGGCAATGCCCGTACCCGCCAGCAGTTCAAGAAACGGGTTCAGACCCATTTCAGTAAAGCCGCCACCAGCTATGATGCTGCGGCACTGTTGCAACAGCGGGTAGCCGAACATACCCATTTACTGATTCCGCCCTCGCAGGTGTTTTCCCGCATACTGGATGTAGGTTCCGGTACTGGTTATCAAACACGACAACTGCGCCGGCGTTACCCTAATGCCAACATCACCGGCATTGACCTGGCTATAGGCATGGCACAATACGCCAGCGCTCAAACCCCTTGTCATCACCCTATCCACTGGGCTGTGGGGGATATGGAGTGCCTCCCCTTTCAGTCCGACACTTTCGATCTTGTGTATTCAAGCCTGGCGATTCAATGGGGAGAACTCAGTCATGTGCTGCAAGAAATCAAGCGCGTACTGAAGCCCGGTGGATTGTTTGTCTTTTCGTCATTGCTGTGTGGCACCATGGTTGAGTTAAAAACCGCCTGGCAGCAAGTGGATGACGAATCACGTATGAACCGGTTTAAAACACTGGCAGAAAAACAACAGGTTTTTGAGCAGCTCCATATGCCCTTGAATCATGTACATCGCCGGTGGGAAACGCTGTTTTATCCTTCTGTTCGCGCCATGCTCGGTGAGCTTAAGGCATTGGGCGTGAATGTTGCCCAGTCACCGGCCAGGGGACTGATGACAAGGCATAAGCTGAACGCCCTGGGCAATGCCTACGAAGTACACCGACAACCACAAGGGCTGCCTTTGTCTTATGAGGTGGTCTATGGACAGGTGAATACGCGGTGAATACCACGTGGAAATTCGGTCTTTTGATATCCTCTCGCAGCTAACCCAGATATTTCATAAACATGCTCCTGGCCTTGCTTGCTCCTTGCGGCTCTAAGGGCAGTTTATGAAATATCCGGGCTAAAATAGAGCTGTGCCCTCAATCATCTTCTGGTGAAGCCTAAGAAGCAGTCTTAAACGTCATGCTCCTACTGCCGCTAAGATAAATGGGTCTAAAAAGTCGCTTTTGTTCGTCAAATAGTCCCGCTATTCTCCTCACAAAAGTGACTTTTTATCCGCCATTTCTCGCGGTCCTCGCTACGGGCAGACTTTTAAGACTGCTTCTAAGAAACTGCTCATGATCTTTTGTGAGAAGGTTTTGAAAGAGTGTCTATACTTACCTACCTATTACTGTTGCTAACAAAGAGGGGCGCAGAAATGCTAAAAGCCATAAGGTTTTTGTATTTATTGTTATTGATGATGCTGCCTGTTACGGTTTTAGGGGCAGTTAAAGGCAGGTTAACCGTGCTTGAAGGGAATGCCAGTGTTCGAATGATTTTTGACAGGGAAGCCAGTGATAAAGCGAAAGCAGACGTTACAAAAATGGTTACTTCCTTTTATCATTCAGCCGATGATGACTTAACATGGGGTGACCCTGGTGGGTTGGCTTATAACCAATCACCGCAAAAGCTGCGCAAACAAGTACTTGAGCGGCTGAAGCAGAAGCTTGGTGAGGAGGATGTTACTTTTACTCAGGTGGTCGTAGGTATTGCTGGCTTCGAGAAAAAAGACGAGATTTACCCTGGCACATCCATCACCAGAGAAGCGTTTCATAAAGAGAATTACGCAGTGATGCTGGGTGTTGATCCAGACAGCATCCATATGATTAGTGACAGCGATTTAGTGGCAAAAGCCGCTGAGATTTACGCCAAAAATAAAAAAAATGAAGACAACCCTCTGGTTTTACAACTCACCACGTTTGCCTACGGCTATACGATAAATGGCAAGGGAGGCATGGATTATTATCAACATGGAAGAAATGGCGCAAGCTGGCAATTTGGGGCGTCTGTATACAGTGATAAAGATTCAACCCAGGAAAGATTTGCCAAATACAGGGAAGACCTTATTAAGTTCATTAATGAAAAGCTGCATAAAACTGTCGATACGAAAGGCAGGCTGCTTTCGGGCCATAAAAGAATGAACGTACTGGGCTATTTGTCTATGCAGCTAGCTCGAAAGGATGGTATTTCAAAAGAGACTAAAACGTATCTGGCAGAAAAAGAAGCCCTTCTCATACCCCCAGCGCGTAATGTGGCAGGTCAGCTTGCTTCATCAGACCTTGAGGAGAAAAAGCCATTAATTATGATTGCGGGCGCAGAGTATTTCCCTGATATTCAACAGCAGTTTGAAGGTAAACTTCTCCCTGCGAGTTCTCACAGAACTCAGCTATTTTGTCAGGGAAACGATTTTCTTATCAGCCTGGATCAGGCAGGCGCTGCATTTATTTCACAGCCGAAAGCAGAAGTTGAGGCGCCGGGTTCACACTGATTGCTTGTTATATCAAGCTACGTGGCGGCAAGTCAGTGAAGCCCCAGGAACCTGTCGGACTTAAGACAATTTCGGCCTAAAATCCAGGAAGTGCGAGAAGGTGCGAGAAGGTGCGAGAGAGTGCGGCCATAATTTCCGATCAATTTGCTTAAATAGGTCAACTATTCGCACAAATTGATCGAAAATTCTGACTCGCCCTACTGAATTTTATGCTCGAAAGCATAAGTCCGACAGGCTCCCAGCAGCGCTAAAGAGCAGGTGACCGGGGTGTACGAATGCTGGCAAAAACGCTACCAACAAAAAAGTAGCCGTTTGAAAGGCGACGGTATAGACGGGTATAGGTGCCACCACAACCAAAGGTGGCACGAAGCGGTTAGTTTTCCAGCCACTTTTTCCACAGCTGCTTCACAGCCGTTGAATAGTCCTTGATACTCTCGTGGCTGATCAGTGGTTTTTCATTCTGTAAGGCCAGTTTATGCACAATTAGCCGGTATTGCTGATAGGCTTGTCGCAGGACGTGCGCTTCTTCGTGACTAAGGATTTTTGCCGCTTCGAGCTGTTCCGATATACGAATATTATCTGTCCACCGCACCAGCTCAGGGTAATCCGGGCTATAGCGCAATACGGCATACTGCATTAAAAACTCAATATCGATAATCCCGCCTTTATCCTGCTTCAGGTTAATTTGCCCCTGTTTGCCTTTGCTGCCTGAATGCCCTTGCATTTTCTGACGCATGCCGGTGACATCCTTTCGCAGTGTTTCCGGGTCACGTACTTTTCTCAGCACCGATGCCCTGAGCTCGGTAAATGCTTCTGCCAGTGCCGAATCTCCGGCAACCACCCTTGCCCGGACCAGGGCCTGGTGTTCCCAGGTCCAGGCATCATTATGCTGGTATTTTTCATAGGCGCGAAATGAGTTGACCAAAAGGCCGGAAGCCCCCGAAGGCCGCAGGCGCATATCCACCTCATACAATGCGCCCGATAGTGTCTGAGTGGTCAGGATATGAATAATTCGCTGACCAAGGCGGGCATAAAATACGTTACTGTCAACTGGCCTTGCCCCATCAGTTGTCTGATGATCAACACCGTTGTGGACAAATACCAGGTCAAGGTCTGACCCTGGACCCAGCTCAATACCACCGAGCTTGCCATAACCAATAATGATAAAGCCGAGGCCGCAAACGCCGCCGCCTTCTGTCTGTGGACGACCATGGCGTTCTGTCAGATTCCGCCAGGCAATTGCGACCACTTGTTCCAGAACGGCTTCAGCAATCCAGGTGAGATAATCGCTTTCTTTCATCAGTGGCAACTTACCCACCACATGGGCCGCTGTCACGCGCAATACATGGGACATTTTGAAATAGCGCAAGGCCTCCATTTGTGCTTCAAGGTCATCTTCTGGTATATGGGCCAGCTGTTGGCGGAGTTCGTCGGCCAGAGCATCTTTTTTTGGGGGGCTATACAAGTTACCCAGATTTAAAAATTCATCGAGCAAAGCAGGGTTGCGAGCAATCAAGTCAGCAATCCAGGGGCTGGAAACGCAGAGCTTGCATAAGTGCTCTAATGCCGCAGGATTTTCCATCAGCAACACCAGATAAGCCGTTCGCCGTAGTACTGCTTCAACCAATGGCAACAGCCGATTCAGGGCTGTATCAGGATGATCCGATGCGGCAGCAACTTCCAATAGCAGGGGCATAAACCGGTCTACCCGTTCACGGGATTGCCTGCGTACACGGGATAAAACCCTGCCATCGCGTAACGCTGATAACAGACGAAGGGATTGATCCGGGTCACTAAAGCCCTGCGCTTGCAACACATTGATCTCTTCAGCGTCATCAAGCTCAGCCATCCACAGGGAACGAAAATGCTGTGTTTTTTTCTGTGAGGAGGCAGGACTTTCCGGTAAACCCACCACGTCAGCAAAATGCTGACTGACTATACGTCGATGCTTGTTTAGCTGAGCCATAAAGGCATCCCAGCTAGCACAATCCATAACTAACGCCAGGCGGGTTCTGGCCTCTGTCTCTTTAGGCAGCTCCTGTGTCTGCTGATCCTGAACGGCTTGAATGGCATGCTCTACATTCCTTAAAAACAGATAGGCATCTTTAAGTTGATCCGTTGCCGTTTCAGGCATATACGCCTGCTTTGCCAGTGCCGGTAAGATAGTCAGCAATGCCCTTTGTCGCAGTACCGGATCTCTGCCACCGTGAATTAGCTGAAACGACTGAGCAATGAATTCAATCTCCCGTATACCCCCTGGTCCGAGCTTGATATTGTTTTCCATTCCCTTGCGTTTCACTTCACGCTCAATCAGGTGCTTCATATCCCTTAACGAAGTAATGGCACTGAAATCAATATAGCGCCGATACACAAAAGGCTTTAGCTGTGCCAGCAATTCATTGCCCCTGGCCGTGTCGCCTGCGACAGCCCGCGCTTTGATCATGGCGTAGCGTTCCCAGTCACGGCCCTGATCCTGGTAATACTGTTCCATGGCGGCAAAGCTCATGACCAGCGCGCCACTGCTGCCATAAGGACGAAGACGCATATCCACGCGAAATACAAATCCTTCTGCGGTGCGGCAATCCAGCACTTTTATCAGCCGTTGTCCCAGTCGGGTAAAGAACTCCTGATTAGTCAGGCTTTTTCGGCCTCCAGCCGTTTCTCCCTGGTTGGGGAAAGTGAATATCAAATCAATATCCGAGGACAGGTTGAGTTCGTTGGCACCGAGTTTTCCCATACCCAATATGACCATTTGCTGGGGTTCGGGGTCTGCGTTATTACCACTATAAGGCGTGCCGAGGCCAGGCGTCATGTCACCATATAGCCAGTCCAGTGCGTGCTGAATGCAGGCATCGGCCAGGGCTGATAAATCCGTGGTGGTTTGCTGCGTTGTCGCCAGGCGATTCAGGTCACGCCAGATAATCCTTACCATCTCCCGGTTGCGGTAGACACGCAGCTTTTTGATCAGTTCGCTTTCTGAATGCACGTCCGCCAGCAGGTTTTTCACGCTTTGGTGGTGAAAGCCTGTGGGTACGGCCATCTGTTGACCCCGATTGAACAGTTGTAGAAAATAGGCCGCATAATTCGGATATGAGATGAAAACATCGGCGGCAAAATCACTCCCTGCCCAGGTTTTCATTAACTGCGTATAAAACAGGCTGGTCTTTGATGCCGCGCTTTGCAAAACGTCCGGGTTATCCACATGCTCCAGCAATTGCTGCCATCGTTCATTGAGAGAGTCAACCAAACGGGAGGGGTAAGAGCCGAGCAATGCCATTTGAGCACTCACTGTATAGGGGAATCACTGAATTCTATCGTTTTTTACCAGCGGGTTCTAACGGACGTTTACCCTGAAATCCTGTAAAATCCACCAAACCAAAAAGTCATAAGACGTATAGAGGGGCGAGTAGCTATTTTTCACCCTCTCACATATCTGACCCACTACCGACAGGCTCCTAGGAGCCTGTCCGAGAATAGACTCCCCTACTGCGGTTGCGATAAATGGGTCTAAAAATTCCTGCTTCTTCGTCAAATAGCCCCACTATTATCCTCAGAAGCAGAAATTTTTATCCTCAATTTCTCGTAATCCTCGCTACGGGCGCTATTCTCGGTCAGGCTCCTAGCTGCAAAACGGAATGTCAGAGGATATAAGAAGCCACGTTTCAAGATAATGGTATATTTACTGAGAGGAAAGCTCGACTTCAGTCGGGTGAGCTCAGCCTGCTTATCCACTTAACATTCAAAAGAGCCAAAAAATACGCTGTTAAAAACACCGCTTTGTCGGACCAGATAAGTAGTGGTACTCATTGTGGCAATTGCTTACTTCGTAGTTAAATCAGTGCTGATCAACATCATTTTTTTCTGTTGGGTAATAGGGGCTGTGACGCAGAAGCATCGTCCCATACACTCTCTGTGTAAAGCAACCTTTAGAAGCAGTCTTAAAAGTCTGCCCGTAGCGAGGACTGCGAGAAATGGCGGATAAAAAGTCGCTTTCGTGAGGAGAATAGCGGGACTATTTGACAAACAAAAGCGACGTTTTAGACCCATTTATCGTAGCCGCGGTAGGAGCATGACTTTTAAGACCGCTTCTTAATAAAAGGTGAAACCTGACTCTCCGCCATGGCCGTGTCAACTGCCATGGCGGTTACTGACTATCTCATCACGTTTTCAGGATTAAGGCTGTCTCAGGCAGATAGTCTTCGAGCTGTGGTTGAGACGCTTAAACAATGACTTTTCCTGACGCACAGGCGTCTGGCAGCAAGCAGGAACAGTTATCTGGGCTATCCTGACTGACATAATTCAAGTACGTGAGTGTTTCTGGTGGGTGAAACAGGCACTCAGACGGTCCGTCTGCTGTGTTCCCATTCTCCTCGCTGATTGTCATTAGCCTGTTACCGCTGTTCGTCTTCATGGAGCCGGTTTGTATGCATGATATCGACCCGATTGAAACCCAGGAGTGGCTGGACTCCCTGGATTCTGTTCTTGAGAAAGAAGGTGAAGACAGGGCAAATTTCCTGCTGACCCGTCTAGCCCGCCATGCGCGCGCAAAAGGCACGCAGCTACCTTATGCCATTACTACGCCTTACCGCAACACCATTCCACCGGAGAAAGAAGCCCGGATGCCGGGCGACCTCTTTATGGAACGGCGTATTCGCTCTCTGGTGCGCTGGAACGCCCTGGTAATGGTGATGCGTGCCAACCAGAAAGACAGTTCTCTCGGCGGCCATATTTCTTCTTTTGCGTCCAGTGCCACACTGTACGATATTGGCTATAACTATTTTTTTCACGGTCATGAAAGCGACCGTGAAGGTGATCTGGTCTATTATCAGGGGCACGTGGCTCCGGGCATTTATGCCCGCGCCTTTCTGGAAGGTCGCCTGAGCGAAGAACAAATGAACCGCTTTCGCCAGGAAGTGGCTGGCAACGGACTGTCTTCCTACCCTCACCCGCATCTGATGCCTGACTTCTGGCAGTTCCCAACGGTTTCCATGGGGCTTGGGCCGTTACAGGCGATTTATCAGGCACACTTCATGCGGTACCTGGTCAACCGTGGGTTGGCACCGGAGCAAAACCGTAAAATCTGGGCCTTTTTGGGCGACGGCGAAATGGATGAACCCGAATCCCTGGGTGCTATTTCCCTGGCCGGTCGTGAAAATCTTGATAACCTGATCTTCGTCATCAACTGTAACCTCCAGCGCCTGGACGGCCCGGTAAGGGGCAACGGTAAAATTATCCAGGAGCTGGAAGGCGTCTTCCGTGGTGCCGGCTGGAATGTGATTAAAGTCACCTGGGGCCGTCACTGGGATCCGCTGTTTGCCAACGATAACGATGGCAAGTTGCAGGAAATCATGGATGAAGCGGTTGATGGTGACTACCAGAATTGTAAAGCCAAAGGGGGGGGCTGGACCCGTGAGAATTTCTTTGGTCGTACGCCTGAAACCCTGAAAATGGTGGAAGGCATGAGCGATGAGGATATCTGGCGCCTGAACCGGGGTGGTCATGACCCCTACAAGGTCTATGCTGCCTACCATGCTGCCGTTCATCACAAGGGGCAACCCACGGTGATCCTGGCGAAAACTGTCAAAGGTTACGGTACGGGTGACACTGGCGAAGCAGCTAACGTGTCTCACAACGTGAAAAAGCTGCCTGTGGAAGACCTTAAACACTTCCGTGATCGTTTTGACCTGCCCATCAAAGATGAAGACCTGGAAAAACTGCCATTATTCAAGCCTGATGCGGATAGCCCTGAAATGGTTTACATGCGCAAGCACCGTGAAAAACTTGGCGGTTTTATCCCACAGCGTCGCCGGGAGTCTGATATCAAGCTGGTCATCCCTGAGTTAAAAGTCCTTGACGCGGTTCTAAAAGGCAGTGGCGAGCGCTCTATCTCCACGACTATGGCGTACGTTCGTATTCTGGGTATTTTGGCGAAAGACAAGGGGATTGGTAAGTACATTGTGCCGATTATTCCCGATGAGGCCCGTACTTTTGGTATGGAAGGCATGTTCCGTCAGCTGGGTATTTACTCGGCAGAAGGCCAGAACTACGAACCTGTTGATTCTGATCAGGTCATGTACTATAAGGAGTCCAAAACCGGCCAGATTCTGGAAGAAGGCATTAACGAAGCGGGTTCCCATGCCGCATGGATCGCGGCGGCTACATCCTACAGCAGCCATAACGTGCCCATGATTCCGTTCTACGCTTTTTACTCCATGTTCGGGTTCCAGCGCACGGGGGATCTGGCGTGGGCATCGGGTGATATTCAGGCACGCGGCTTCCTCATCGGCGCCACTTCTGGTCGCACCACCCTCAATGGTGAAGGTTTACAGCACCAGGATGGTCACAGCCATATCATGGCGTCAACCGTGCCTAACTGTATCAGCTACGACCCGACCTACGGTTACGAGTTGGCAGTCATTATCCACAATGGCCTGCGTCGAATGTATGGTGAAGGTGAAAATGTGTGGTACTACGTCACCACGATGAATGAAAACTACCAGCAACCTGCCATGCCCGCCGATGATGGCACCGTTGAAGGCATTGTCAAAGGCTTGTACTGCCTGGAAGACAATAGCGCCCGCAAAGCCAGACACCATGTGCAGCTCATGGGGTGCGGGACCATTCTTGAGGAAGTGCGTGCGGCTGCTGAGCTTCTGCGCAAGGACTTTGAGATTGAAGCGGATATCTGGAGCGCCACAAGCTTCAACGAGCTCCGTCGTGATGGTCTTGATGCTGAGCGTTACAACATGCTGAACCCTGGCGCTGACAAGCGGGTTTCCTGGGTCGAGCAGAAACTCTCTGGCCGCAAGGGGCCGGTTATTGCCTCCTCTGACTATATGAAACTGTACGCTGACCAGATTCGTGACTTTGTACCGGGCACATTTATTGCCCTCGGCGCTGATGGCTTTGGCCGCTCTGACACCCGTGAGCAGCTGCGCAAGTTTTTTGAAGTTGACCGTTACTATGTGGTGATTGCTGCGCTTTTTGGCTTGCTAAAAGAGGGTGAGATCGACGTCAGCGTGCTGGAAAAAGCGATTAAGGCATACAATATAGATCCATCCAAAGCGAACCCTATGTACTGCTGAGGTTGAGGATTCACCGAACCTGTCAACAGGTTGGGTACATGGTGATAGTGCCAGTGAGAGAATAAGGCTGGCACCTTAAAGGGTTAAAACGAATGAGTGACGAAATCATCAAGGTTCCAGATATCGGCAGCGGCAGTGCAGAAGTGATTGAGATCTGTGTCAGCCCTGGCGATGCCATTGACGCTGAAGACTCTCTGATTGTCCTTGAGTCCGACAAGGCGACAATGGAAGTGCCTGCCCCCAAAGCTGGCAAGATTGTCGATATTATCCTGAAAGTCGGTGACAGCGTTTGTGAAGGGGATGACCTGCTGAAAATGGCGCTCAATACAGCCGATGCGCCGGCAAAGCCTGAGACTGAGACTGAAGTGGCGGTACCACCCGCTCCTGTTGCGACACCTACCCCCGCTGCTGCCAAGGCCGCGATTGAACCGGTTACTGTGCCTGATATTGGCGATGAAAATGTGCCCGTTATTGAAGTGTGTGTCAGCGTTGGCGATAGCGTGGCAGAAGAAGATTCGCTGATTGTTCTGGAGTCTGACAAAGCCACCATGGAGGTTCCTTCACCGAAGGCCGGTGTCATCAAAGCCATTAAGGTGAAAGAAGGCGATAGCCTGAGCCAGGGAGACTTGATTGCTGAGTTGGAAGTGGCAGGTGCTGCTGAGCCAGAATCTGCGGAAAAATCCCTTCCTGCCCAGGCATCCCGACCGGCAGAACCTGAGGCGGCAAAAGCGTCTGCACCGGTGATTGAGACATCGGCAGCCTCTGTGAATCCTGTTGCCCTCGAGCAAGGCAATCGACACGTTCATGCCGGACCTGCGGTGCGTAAGCTGGCCCGCGAGTTTGGTGTAGAACTTGCGCTGGTTAAAGGCACAGGTCCTCGTGGCCGGATCATTAAGGAAGACGTGCAGACGTTTGTTAAAACCCGGCTGAAGGCATCGAGCCAGGTCTCTGAGTCTGCTGGCGCGGCGGGTACGGGTATTCCTCCGGTGCCTGCGGTTGATTTCAGTCAATGGGGTGAAATAGAAGACAAACCACTGACGCGCCCGCGCGCTATCGCCGCTCAGAACTTCCAACGTTCGTGGCTGAATGTGCCCCACGTTACCCAGTTTGACGAAGCCGATATTACCGAGCTGGAAGCTTTCCGCCAATCACAAAAGGCCGCTGCTGAAGCCCGTGGCACCAAGCTGACGCCTTTGCCATTTATTTTGAAAGCCAGCGCTTACGTACTGAAAGAGTTGCCTCAGTTCTGCTCATCCCTTAGCCCGGATGGTAAATCGCTGATTCAAAAGCACTACATCAATATTGGTGTGGCGGTGGATACCCCCGATGGTTTGCTGGTGCCCGTGATTAAAAATGTGGACAAAAAAGGTCTGTGGGAGTTAGCGCAAGAGTGTATTGAGCTGGCAGGAAAAGCGCGTAACAAAACCCTGAAGCCGGCTGAAATGCAAGGCGGCTGTTTTACCATTTCCAGTCTCGGCGCCATTGGTGGTACGGCTTTTACACCCATTGTCAATGCGCCCGAGGTAGCTATTCTTGGTCTGTCCAAGTCTGCCATGAAGCCGTTATGGAATGGTAAAGAGTTTGCGCCACGGTTATCTCTGCCTTTATCGCTCTCTTATGACCACAGAGCGATTAATGGTGCTGAAGCCGCACGATTTACTGCCATGCTGAGCGTTGTTCTTGGAGACATTCGCAAGCTGCTGCTGTGACACATAGCTGTAACCTCGTTCCCACGCTCCGCGTGGGAATGCCTACCTTCTTGACCATAACGCCAGTATTTGGCCTTATCGACGTACCGTGTATTCCGGTGGCGTACGTGTTACCATGCGGAGCGTGGGAACGAGACACAATTTTGATCATATAAAAGCTTAGGATAAATTTTGGCGGATAAATTTATGGGTGTCCCATTCTTTTCATTCTTGCCTATCCTATTCTTGCCAATTCTTTGTTTGGCTATCGGTTAAGCGCCCGCCCCTCACTGCCACTGTTTTCAGGTTTGAGCTGTGCCTTTGATAAAAAATGATCAATATGGCGTATGATTGAGGTTTCATGCAGCCTCAGAGCCTGAGCAATAGCTTTAGTCGTCCAGCCTTCTGAGCGAAGTAGTACAGCTATTCGGTCACGCTCGCGAGCGTCTCGGGACTTCTTGTGTTGAGTCTCAAGCTGATGTTTCTGCTGGCGTGTGAGAGTGAATTTTGGCATTCAGGTACAATGTAGAAAATACCCTCAAGAATCAAGTATTTCCAAAGGCGACAGGTATATATTAGAAGGAATACTTGTTGCCCCTGGACGTATGGCGTAAAAACTGACGTCAAATCTCTCTTTAAGCGGTGTATAAATAGCCTCGGCATAAAAAGTACCGAACTGGTTAATCGTCAGGTATTCATTGCTGTTCAAGAGGTTTTTCTTTATGGGGTAGGCGTGGTGAGTGGCTGTGTCAACAGCAATGGCTAAACAGACATTGTTTGCCGCAAGGCATGTACTAAGTGAGCCAGTAGAATAAATAAATTGGAATAGTACACCGGCTTCATTCATCGCTTCTTTGATCATTAAATCTGAGCAGCGTGTGAATGAAAAACAGTAACGGTACTTTTTAATTAGCGCAGGATTAACTTTCTTGATGCCCCAAACAGCGCTGAGTTCTATTAAAATAGCAACAATGGAATTTGGGATACAGTTTTTCCCAAATTGACGAGGTACTGATAGCATACCTTTTCCCCTATTTGGAATAAGCATTTGCTTTTTCAGATTAGATGTAACTTGAGTAGAATGGATGATTTTTACTGGCTGTTGACAGAGAATATGCTGGGAAACCGTGCTGAAAATTGCGATGTTCTGCGGCGGTTCAGAAAATATGGAAAATATAAAGAAAATATAGGACACCCATAATTTAAAAATATAGGAAAAATATAAAATATAGGACACCCATAATTTTGACCCTATAAAATCTTAGGACAAGTTTATGGGCAAGTTTATGGGTGTCCTATTCTTCTATTCTTCCGAGTTTATGGGTGTCCTATTCTTCCGCTATTCTTCCGTCCTATTCTTCCCGCTATTCTTCCTGTATGGCTTCAGCGATATCACGGGTGGTCATACCACGGGCTTGACATCCTCCTCCAGCTAGGTCGCTGGAGGATTCCTATTAGGCGGCTACTTTCTCACGATTTCGCTGAGGTTCCTGCTTCTTCAAAGGCTCTAACGA
>NZ_JAVLSP010000139.1:0-6088 GCF_031528575.1 Candidatus Sororendozoicomonas aggregata | reverse complement strand
GGTCAACTATTCGCACAAATTGATCGAAAATTCTGACTCGCCCTACTGAATTTTATGCTCGAAAGCATAAGTCCGACAGGCTCCAAGGCTGCTTTTCAGCAAGGGGGAGCGACTTGAGCAAATGGACCCTTTTTTGTGAACGCTAAAAACCGTGTTGCTGTGCTGCTTTCTGGTAATGGCAGTAATTTGCAGGCTATGCTGGATCAGCAGCCTGACTATAGTTATGACATTGTTTGTGTGATCAGCAATCGCCCGGACGCTTTCGGCCTGGAGAGAGCTAAAGCGGCCAATATCCCTGCTATTGCTTTAGATCATAAAGCAGCGCCTTCCCGGCAAGTTTTTGAGGATACACTCATTGCCCATATTGAGCGGTTTGCCCCTGACTGGATTATACTGGCCGGTTACATGCGGATTCTCAGCGCGGATTTTGTCGCACGCTTCGCCCGGCGCCTGATCAATATTCATCCCTCTTTGCTGCCAGACTATAAAGGGTTGCGTACGCATCAGCGGGTTTTGGGTGATGGTCAGAAAAAACACGGGGCAAGCGTCCATTTTGTCACGGCTGAACTCGATAGTGGTGCTATTATTGTTCAGGCATCGTTGATGATTGAGGTGAATGACACGGAAACCTCGCTTTGTCAGCGCGTACAGGCCATGGAGCACAAGATTTACCCCATGGCGGTGGATTTTCTGACCAGCGGCAGACTGACTTTCCTCGGTGATCAACTTTGGCTTGACAGTGATCCCCTTGACCAGAAAGGATACCAAGTAAACGAGCAACAATTACTGGCAAGCCCATGATCGAGTTACACGCTGTGGACGTCGCTGTCCAAAGGTCGTCGAAACGCTGGCATTCAGCGCTGTCTGTATTGCTTTTCTTTGTAAGTCTTTTGCTCACCCTGCCCTTGTTGGCAAGCGTTTCCGCGCAGTCTCAAAAGGCTGCTTCGGCTACCGGGAAACCGGTATCCGGGGAAAAACAGGCTAACGCTTCTTTGCTCAAACCCTACACAGCTGAATTAAAAGGCAGTATCAAAGGGCTACCCATGACGGCATCGGGCAGCCGGACATTACAAAAAAACAGTGCCGGCGATTGGGAGCTGGTCTTTGATGCTAATGCTGGCCTTTTTGGTATCAAGGAAAGTAGCAGTTTTCACGTGGATGCCAAAGGGCATATTCAGCCAGACGCTTACCAGTTTAAACGCTCAGGGTTTATTGGCAGTAAAAAAGAAGAAAGCGCGGAATTTGACTGGAAAAAATCCCAGGTCAAATGGAGTAAAAAAGATAAGCAATGGGCCATTGCCCTGAAAAGTGGCGCCCTTGACAATCTGTCTTACCAGACACAACTGCGCATGGATCTCGCTGCCGGTAAAACAAACCTGAAGTATCTGATTGCCGATGATGATGAAGTGTATGAACGCGAGTTTTCCATTGTTGGCGAAGAAGTTATCAACACCGAAGCAGGAAAGCTGAATACGGTGAAGATAAAAGTTAACAGGGACAATGATAAGCGAGAGACTTACATCTGGTTTGCCAAGGACTGGGATTATTTTTTTGTGAAGCTTTTGCAAAAAGAAGGGGGCTCCGAATACACCGTCGAGATTAAAAATGCGACTATTGACGGCAAGCCTATAGAGGGTATTAAAGATGCTTCAACCTGATAAAGGACCTTGATAGGATTGTCGTTGTCTGGCCTTCTTAAGAGGCCTTACTTTTGCACTACGATATTTGCCCGGGAGGCTGTCGATGCGTTTGCTGCATACTATGTTGCGTGTCACTGATCTTGACCGTTCCATTGCTTTTTATACTGATCTGTTGGGTATGACCCTGTTGCGCAAGCGTGAAAATACTCAATATCGTTATACATTGGCTTTTGTCGGCTATGCTGACGAATCCGAGCAAGCCGTGATTGAACTCACCTATAACTGGGGAACCCACAGCTACGAGCCGGGCACTGCGTTTGGTCATATTGCCATTGGTGTTGATAACCTCCATCAAACCTGTGAAACCCTCCGTAAAGGCGGTGCAAGGATTACCCGCGAACCCGGTCCTGTTAAAGGCGGCACAACGGAAATCGCTTTTATCGAAGACCCTGATGGATACAAGGTTGAATTGATTCAGCAAGGTACATGAACTCAGTAAATTGACAGTTATGTCCTGTGACTGTGGCAGTGAGGGTGAGACGTGTTTGTGGTTGACTCTTCTGTTCGCCGGGTGTCGGCAGGGAGTCCTTACGGCTTTTCGACGATACTGACACCCCCCCCTTAGGGAAAAAGGGAGTCAAATGACATTTCCTGCCCCCTGATAATAAACAGCAAGCAGTTCCCGTGCAGCAGATATACAGATATACTGGGCATCCAGCATAGTCACAGTGTTTGAGCGGTGAAGCACTTTATGAGGCAAAAACCTTTTTTTCGTCAGCTATTGATATTATTCACACTCGCCTCCCTGGTAGCTGGCTGCTCAGGGACGAAGAACATACCTATCGACGCTCTGTCCAGTCAACGTATTACCTCACCAAAAACAGCAGAGCACCTGCTGGCAGAGGCTGCAGCGGCTCATTTTCCGCAAAACATTGCGCTGAAACTGCAAGCCTCGGAGCTACTGATGGTCACCGATAAAAAACGCGCCAAAATTCTCCTCGACAGTATTGATTACGATTCACTTCCCGAAAACCTGAAAGTAACCCTGGCACTGTCGCAGGCACGCGTTGCCGATAGCACTGAGAAAAATGCCGATGTGTTTAACTGGCTCGACCGGGAAGCCATCATTAACAGCTCCGACCCCAACACGGTAGCGTTTGCCCACATCCTCCGTGCCAGAGCCTACAACCGTTACACAGAATACGCTGCCTCCCTTGATGAGTGGCTGGCAGCCATGCCACTGCTAACACCCGAACAACAAAAAAATTATGAGTCTGGTTTTTGGCAAACCCTGCTGCGAGTGCCGCTGGATCGCCTGCAAAGCCTGGAGCATGAAATACCATCAGGCGCTATCAAAGGCTGGCTTGAGCT
This sequence comes from Candidatus Sororendozoicomonas aggregata, assembly GCF_031528575.1. Classification (NCBI taxonomy): domain Bacteria; kingdom Pseudomonadati; phylum Pseudomonadota; class Gammaproteobacteria; order Oceanospirillales; family Endozoicomonadaceae; genus Candidatus Sororendozoicomonas; species Candidatus Sororendozoicomonas aggregata. Next base: position 3,077 of record NZ_JAVLSP010000139.1, on the reverse strand, counting down.
GGCCATCCTTTATCAACCTGGCAACAACCCCAGCGAGCAACTTGTAGGTTTTCAACGGTGGTTACAGCAATGGCCCGGCCACCCCGGCAGCGCTTATGTTCCAGGCAATCTTGAGCAACTGCTCACCGCTGCTCCCCCTCAAAGAATCGCCCTGTTACTGCCTCTCAGTGGCAGCCTGGCCATCGCAGGCCAGTCAATTCGTGATGGCATTATCGCAGCACACTACCAAGCGCTGCACAACGGCGAAAAAACGCCCGAGCTATTGATTTATGATACAGGCAGTGATGATGTTGCCCATCTGGCGGATAAAGCCATCGCGGCTGGTGCCCAGCTGATTATTGGGCCTTTGAGCAAAGACAACGTCAGCCGGATTCAGACGGATATTTCTGCGCGCGTTCCAGTGCTGGCGCTCAATTATCTGGATAACCAAACCGTCACCACGGGAACACAACTATACCAGTTTGGCTTGTCCACAGAAGATGAAGCTCGCATCGTCGCTCACCGGGCCACCCTCGATGGTCATAAACGTGCGATGGTTATGACACCGGATTCATCCTGGGGCAAGAAAGTTGCCAGTGCGTTTGAACAAGCATGGGTACAAAGTGGTGGAGAGATTGCGATAACCAGCGCATTTAACCAGGAAACAGCCTTTAGCAAACTCAGCGCCCAGCTTTTACAAATTAACCAAAGCCAGCAGCGTGAAAAGCAGCTCAGTAAGTTGCTGGGAGAGTCCCTGGGCTTTCGAGCTCGACGCCGCCAGGATATTGATATGATTTTTATTGCTGCCAGCTCAGGGGATGCGCGGCAAATCAAGCCAGCCCTTGCTTATCAGTTTGCAGGTGACATTCCGGTCTATGGCACATCCAGCGTTTTTTCCGGCACGACCGATGCCGTTCAGGATCGGGATATTAATGGCATTCGTCTGCCAGTAATGCCCTGGTCTGTGCCGGGCTATGCTTCTCCTTTGGAGAAAAACATCATTCAAGCCTGGCCGCAAGCCAAAGGCACCTATGGTACTTTGTATGCTCTGGGCGCAGATGCCTATCAGCTTTATCCCAAATTGCAACAATTGAGCAACCTGCCAGGTAGTCAGATAAAGGGATTAACCGGTTGGTTAAGTATCTCTGCTGATCATCGTGTTGACCGCCAACTGGTCTGGCAGATTTTCGAAAATGGCCAAATGGTGCCGCTCCCTGTCAAACAGCCTTATAAACAAAATGCCAACCTGGCAATTACGAAAAATAAGGCGTGATGGCGCCAAGGCTGAAAAACTGGCCTTATGCTACCTTAAACAGCAAGGGTTAAGGCTTGTCGCGCATAATTTTGCCTGCCGACAGGGTGAGGTTGACCTTGTCATGCTTGACTATGAAGTACTGGTATTTATTGAGGTTCGTTTTCGTGCCTCGCAGGCATTTGGCGGGGCATTATCCAGTATCACCCCCGCTAAGCAGCAAAAGGTTCGCAAAGCAGCCGCTCAATTTATACAGCGCCATAAAGTGCATGCTCTTCGACATTGCCGGTTTGACACCATCACGATAACCCCCAATGACGACAGCCGACAAAATCGCTTAGAATGGATAAAAGGTGCATTTTAAGGGGCTCTCTCAATCAGATTTTTGCGCCTGAAACACAGTTTCGCTTCCCCTGTCAGGCAAGATAAAGAAACGGTGATAGCCGCTTTTCAGGATATTGAGTATGCTCGATCGTATTACCCGTCATTTTTCAGATAGCATTGATGCTAAAATCAGAGCGGCAGATACCCTGCCGCCCCATATTGCTCAGGCGTCTGAAATTATGGTTCAGAGCCTGCTCAGTGATGGCAAAGTTCTTGCCTGCGGCAACGGTGGTTCAGCGGGAGATGCTCAGCGCTTTGTCTCTGTCCTGCAAAACCGCTATGAACGGGAGCGGCCAGCATTACCTGCCCTGTCGTTATGTGCCGATAGTTTAACCATCAGCTCCATTGCTTCAGATTCCAGTTATAACGAGGTTTTCTCGAAGCAAATACGGTCACTGGGGCAAGGGGGCGATATATTGCTGACCATCTCCACCAACGGCAATTGTCCCAATGTTGTTCAGGCGGTGCAAGCCGCCCACGACCGTGATTTACAAGTCGTTGCCCTCACTGGCAAAGATGGTGGTGATATGGCTCGTCTCCTTCATCCTGAAGATATTGAAATTCGCGTACCAGCTACCAGTACGCACCGTATTCAGGAAGTCCACACACTGGTAATCCATTGCCTGTGCGACTTGATCGATGAATACCTGTTTTCCGGCTAAAACCCCTGACCATATAGGGGATTTCTAAAAGAGAAAAGGATAATGCGACCTATTTATACTATTTTACTTTCAGCCCTGCTTATTTTTGCCGCCGGGTGCTCGACAATCGTTGGCAGCGTCAACAAGGAGCCTATCAAGATAAACCCCCTGGAGCGCACCTGGGGCAGCTGGTTTGATGACCAGACCATTGAGACCGTCACCAGTGTTAATATCGAGAAAGCTGACCCTGACTTTAACCATGCGCGGGTCAAGGTTATCAGCTTTAACGGCACTGTTTTATTGATCGGTCAGGTGCCAGAAGCACGCTTAAAACCTGTCGCGACGACAATTGCCCGGGGAGTCGAGCATGTTAAGGAGGTATTCAACGAACTGACTGTGGGACCCGCTGCCGATTTGCTGGCTCAGAGCAATGATTCCTGGCTCACCAGTAAGGTTAAAAGTGGTTTAATCTCATCCAAGGACGTGGTAGCTGATCGTGTTAAGGTCTATACAGAAATGGGGACTGTATACTTAATGGGAATTGTCACCCCGAAAGAGGCCGATGCTGCCGTGAATGTCGCGCGCAACACAGGCGGCGTACAAAAAGTGGTCAAGGTTTTTGAATACCACTTACCTGATCATCAATAAAAAACAGGTCACAGACAATGACAGGCACCCTGATTATTCATTGCGAAAGCACAAAAACATCACGTATTGAACAAGGCTCTTAATGGATTCCGGGGAGTCGTCAGAAATACGGTTTTCCCGACTACAAAAACCGAGTGTTTCAACGTAAAACAGCTTCACTATGAAGCTTTATG
>NZ_JAVLSP010000138.1:0-6213 GCF_031528575.1 Candidatus Sororendozoicomonas aggregata | reverse complement strand
GAGGATAATAGTGGGGCTATTTGACGAAGAAGCAGGAATTTTTAGACCAATTTATCGCAACCGCAGTAGGGTAGTCTATTCTCGGACAGGCTCCTAGTGAGATAAGATCTGTTCTTTCGCCCTTCAGGCTCTGGAGCGACCGACAGTTTATGCTTTTGTCGGTGGTCACTGGCAGTTAGCTCTGGTTTTACATCTGACTATTTGAGCAAATAGCAGTCGACCCTCCGCACAGTTTTTTGCGGGGATTCTTCCCTCTGGCACGCCCTCTCTATCGGTGACAGCTTGCGCCTGAGCATTGTCTTTGAATAAGATGTGTCATCTTTCCATGTTTCTGGCTAGACATTATGTACATATCAGAATGTGTACATAGATGTGTACATATTAAGATTTTTACTTTATGAAAAACTCTGAATTATCCAGTGAAGTAAGCCTCAGGCGCTCATTTGCTATCATCTCCCACCCTGATGCCGGTAAAACCACCATGACTGAGAAGCTGCTGCTGCTCGGTGGCGCTATTAAAATGGCCGGTACCGTCAAGGGGCGCAAGACCGGACGGCTGGCCACCTCTGACTGGATGAAAATGGAACAGGAACGGGGTATTTCTATTACAACGTCGGTAATGCAGTTTCCTTACCGTGAGCGCATTGTTAATCTGCTGGACACCCCAGGTCATGAGGACTTCTCAGAAGACACTTATCGTACGCTGACAGCTGTGGATAGTTGCCTGATGGTGATTGATGGCGCAAAGGGCGTTGAGGCTCGCACCATTAAGCTGATGGAGGTCTGCCGCCTTCGGGATACCCCTATTTTTACCTTTATTAACAAAATGGACCGAGAAGTTCGTGAGCAAATTGAGGTACTCGACGAGATCGAGTCTGTTTTAAATATTCAGTGTGCCCCTGTCACCTGGCCCATTGGTATGGGGAAAAACTTTAAGGGGGTGTATAACTTGTATACTGACACCCTCCATGTATTTACCCCGGGTCAGGGCAGTATAGTTCCCGATGATATTCGTATTGAAGGTATTGATTCCCCCGAAGGCCGCGCGTTTCTCGGTGACCTTCATGAAGATCTGCTTGATGAGGTGGAGCTGGTTCGTGGTGCCAGCCATACTTTTGACCTGGCGTCGTATCAAGCAGGAAAAATGACGCCTGTTTTTTTTGGCACGGCACTGGCTAACTTTGGTATTCGTGAAATGCTCGATGATTTTGTCCAATGGGCACCTAAGCCCCTGCCACGAAAAACAGATGTACGTACCATTGCCCCGGACGAAGAAAAATTCAGTGGTTTTATCTTCAAAATTCAGGCAAATATGGACCCGAAACACCGTGACCGTATTGCCTTTTTGCGGATCTGCTCTGGTAAGTACACCCGCAATATGAAGATGAAACATGTTCGTCTTGGTAAGGATGTTAAAATTGCCGATGCAGTGACGTTTCTCGCTGGCGATCGCTCTCACGTAGAAGAGGCTGTTTCCGGGGATATTATCGGTCTGCATAATCACGGCACTATTCAGATAGGCGACACCTTTACCGAGGGTGAAATTGCCAAATTTACCGGTATTCCTCATTTTGCTCCGGAGCTGTTCAAACGTGTACGGCTGAAAGACCCTCTCAAACTCAAGCAGCTGCAAAAAGGTTTGCAGCAGCTTTCTGAAGAAGGGGCAACGCAGTTGTTTATGCCTATCAATAACAACGACCTGATTCTTGGTGCTGTGGGGGTATTACAGTTTGATGTTGTTATGCGACGGTTGAAAGATGAGTATAAGGTGGAAGCTCTCTATGAGCCTGTCAATGTGAACACCGCCCGCTGGGTTGAGTGCGATGACAGCAGGAATCTGGAAGCGTTTAAACGCAAGTGCGCTGATAATCTGGCCATTGACGGTGGTGGCTATCTGACTTATCTGGCACCTACCCGAGTGAACCTTTCCTTGGCCCAGGAGCGCTATCCTGACATTACCTTCCGCACCACGCGTGAGCACTGACCAAAAGCGATACTCAACAGGCTCCTAGGAGCCGATAACGTCTGTTTGCTGTTTGCTGTTTGAATAGCTTGGCAATGTTAACCAATGGCTCCGGTCTGTGCATCTATGGATAAATTTTTGTATAGAGCCTCATTCCCGGATGTAATGTGAAAACTGGCCAACTGGGTCGATTGAAATAATTAAAATCAGCATTTTCATTGTTAAATGAACGAGCAGATGGAGAAAATTCAGGGCTTAATGAATAAATGCCAGGATGATAAGGAGCCAGTAAGCTCGGGGATGAAAGCACGGTGATTTGATGGTTGAGAATACCGGAATGTCTCATTCCATAAGAGCAGATCCCTATCAATGATGCTTGTATGCACAGAGCATAACTCCCTCCCATAAGAACGAGACTGGTAATCGCCTCTTTTTTCAAATAAGGCATTAAAGGACGACTTGTTCTCCCATCAATCACCCCTAAAGAGTGCTTGATACATGACCAGTCGGGGTTACCGATAACACCATAAATATGCCTTGGATATGACTCCCTATGTTCATGTACAACAATAATTTTACAGCCTAATTGTTTACAAAAACGAAGGGTTTCTTGTTGGCTCTGTTTTCTGGTAAGTGAGTTTTCAACAGTTTCAGATGCCCATTTTTTATCCTTTTCATCTATAACAATGGCTGCTGTATTGGCATTGTGTTCCGGTTTATGAAATTTTTCGATATCTGTAAACAAAGACCCATTGATAATTGACATAATGAGTATCCGACATTCACCAACTAACCTGTGTTGTTTTCTGAAATAGACTATTTAACAGAATAAGTAAATACTAGAAAACCGTTGATAACGCCCTGTACAACTCATTCTTGATTTTTTTACAGGCTCTCATTTCTGAAGATAATGCGACATTATCTAATTAATTGTATGTAAACAAGTGCGGTTAATACCTTTATTGCTGACTGAGCGCAAAGGTGGAGAAATTCAGGGTTTAATGAATGCGTTTAAAGATCATAAGAGGCCACTAAGTCCGGGGGGAAGTACTGTGATTTGATGATTGAGAGTGCCCATAGCAGTCCGGGTCTGATCTTATATTTCTCTTTTTTGAAAAATAACCGTAAGATTGTCTGGACGATTACACTCCGTTTTATTCAAAATCAAAGTGATTACCCTTTAGATAAAACAATTATTTGTGCAATACCTGGTGTTTTATCATGATAAGAGGCTTTTTTAATCTGTTTGTTAATAACATTGAGATGTTCATCTACATCTGAAGTAGTATTAGTTTGCTCACCTCCTTTAAATAAACAGAAATTTTGTTGATTTCTCACACTAAAAGAATAATCACCACAAGTAAACGTTATCGTCATATCAGGCCCACGCAAATTTTGCTGAGACGCAATCCAAAAAGTTGACACTCTTTTTGGAATAACCTCAGGTGGCTTTGTATCCCATCTACCATGCTTAAGATCAACGCTTGTCGTGCAATCATAATCGGTTGTGTTAACAAAATTTACTTGCAGAGTATCCTGTAGGTCATAATCAGCAAAACTGACATTTGTAAAAAACATCATGTAAATGAAAATCGAAATAGCGGATAATAGTCTGTTCATTACAAATACTCCATACAACAAGGGTGTGATCAATGGGGCACCTGTTAACATAGTGAGAAAGCTACTCACTGTTACCATTTATAGCCTGTGCAGAATACAGTCTTTTATCGTGCCATCCAGTGGTGTTAGCAAGGCCAACTTTTCACTTTTAAATAGGCATGAAAGTACTAATATGCATGAGAAGAATAAACGGCACCCGACGATAGCCCAACCTCCTGAAGCAGCTACCATTTTTGTTAATGTGTAGTATAGACTTAATTTGATATTTCTCCTTAAAAAAGGTAAAGGTTATTGATGTAGATAAAGGGCGGTTAACCACAATCTACATCACGAAAACAAGAGGCAGAAGACTTACCGGTTCACGCGGACTGATAGATCGTGTCACACAGTCATCAGTGTAAACACTGCCCTGGGGAGGTCACTGGAAAAGCAATCTGGAAGAAAAAGTTTGTCCTTTAAATTTGACCTGACAGGCACCCTCTAAAAATCGGCAACTGCCAGGTCAAATCTGAACGACTACACTTTAGGTGAAACAACTATTTCTGCAATACCCTCTTTATCAAACCTATAAGAGGCATGCTGAGTCTCTCTGTTGGTAACATTCAGATGTTTATCCACATGAAAGGTAGAACATGTTTGATCTCCGCCTTCAAATTCACAGAAATTTTGCTGATTTCTTACGCTAAAAGAGTAATGACCACATTTAAATTTTACAGTGATATCAGGGCCATGGTATTCCTCCTGCTCTACACGCCAATCAGCTTCCGAATGTTTTTTTATCCACCTGGGGGGTTCGATATCCCAATACCCACGGTTAATATCAGAGTATGCTCTGCACGCATAATCAGTTTTGTTGATAAAATGTACATCCAACATTCGTGATTGGTAATGAGCAAAACTGACGTTTGTAAAAAACGTAACGGAAATAAAGGTGATAGCTAGCCATACTCTACCCATTACAGTTACCTCATACAATAAAATGGCAACCGCTTAAACAACTGCTCAGACAGCGAAAAACAGCTACTCATTATTACCATTTAACGGATGTGCAAATTGACATTCTCCTCGCCATAAACGACAAGAGTTCCTGCTACCAGACGGCAATCCCCTGCCGCGGATTTTCTCTTACCGATAGCGGAATACATTTTATTTGACCATCTGTTCTACCTTTCGGATTGTTGAGAAACACGGGCAGAAAATGGAAGTATTTTGCTTGTTCCGCCGGGTAGCGTAATCCCTGAAAACGCCCGACAAAAAAAGTATACAACAAGAAGCTTGCTATGCAAGTTTCGTATACATCCAAACCTCAAGGGGGGTTACGCGGTTACAATAAACGCTTGCGTTGCGTCTTAGAGTGATGCGAGCGAAGGTAGACTTTTCATTTTCAATAGCGTGACAAAGCGCAAATTATTGCTTGGGGCAGCCACTTACGGGGGAATACGCCCTCTGAAATCGTCTTATGGATGCCCTCACGGATCACTCGCAGATGAATGTTTCAGGTTTTATTCAAATTCAAAGTGACGCCCTTTAGATAAAAAACACTTATTTGCGCAATGCCCGGCTTTTTACCACCATAAGAAGCATGCTGAACCTGTCTGTTGGTAACTTTTAAATGCTTATCCACATCAAAAGCACTGTGCTTTTGATCCCCGCCTTCAAGGTCACAGTAATTTTGTTGATTTCTCGTACTAAACGAGTAACCACCACAGGTAACCTTTAACGTCATATCGGGACCATGTAAATAACGCTGAACCGCTATCCAGTAAGTTGACGAATGTTTCGGCATTGAATCAGGTGGCTTTGTGATCCATTTACCATACTTAAGATGAGGCTTGATTGTGCAAGTATACTCGGTGTTGTTAACAAAACTTACTTGCAGGGTGTCCTGTGGATCATGCTCAGCAAAACTAACGTTTGTAAAAAACATTATGTAAATGAAGATCGCGATAGCGGGTAATACTCTGCTCATTTTGATACGCCATATAATAAAACAGTGACCGTTTGGGTATTTACTCAGACAGTGAAAAAGCGACTCACTGTTACCACCTGCAGCATGGACACAATACAGGCTTGCATTGTGCCATGGAGCAATGTTAAAGAAAGTCGCTTGCCACTTTCAACGGGTTTCACCTTTTATTCAACCCCAAGGTGACGCCCTTTAGATGAAACGGTTATTCGTGCGATACCCGGTTTTCTGGAATGATAAGAGGCATGCTGAAGCTCTTTGTTGGTAACAGTTAAATGTTTATCTACATCAAAAGTAGCGTGCTTTTGCTTTCCCCCTTTAAGGGAGCAGAAATTTTGTTGATTTCTCGCGCTAAATGAGTAACCACCACAGGTAAATTTTACCGTCATATCGGGACCATATGAATGATGCTGAAGTACATACCAATAAGTTGACGAATGTTTTCGTAACGAATCAGGTGGCTTTTTGTCCCATTTACCGTGCTTAAGATTAGCGTTGATTGTGCAAGTATACTCGGTGTTGTTAACAAAACTGACTTCCAGAGCAGTCTCTGTGTACCTGGCAAAACTGGCATTGGTAAAAAACATCATGTAAATGAAGATCGCGATTGCAGGTAATACCCTGTTCATTTCAGATACTCCTTACTATAAAACAGTGCCCGTTT
>NZ_JAVLSP010000137.1:0-6264 GCF_031528575.1 Candidatus Sororendozoicomonas aggregata | reverse complement strand
TCTGAGGATAATAGTGGGGCTATTTGACGAAGAAGCAGGAATTTTTAGACCAATTTATCGCAACCGCAGTAGGGTAGTCTATTCTCGGACAGGCTCCTATCATCAAGTTAAGAGCAAAAGAGTAGAAACGGGTGCAACATTCAACACGAGAGCAAATAGCAGCGCTAGCCGGTGTCTTTCAGGCAGCCGGGCTGGTGGATCGACTGGCTAAGACTGGTCAGGTCTCTGAAACAGCGCTTGAGCCCTCCATTCAAAGCCTGTTTATCACGTCGCCTGAAACTGTGTCAGAAGTTTATGGGGGGTATGACAAACTCACCGAAGGCAGGCAGTTACTAAAAGGCGTATTAGCAAGGGATACAAAAGCCATTCAAGGGGATATTATTCGTTATTCCCTGGCGCTGATTCATCTTGAAAAAAAGCTGAAAAGCAAGTCCGAGATGTTATCTACCATTGCCCAGCAGATTGAAAAGACGACTACCCAGGTTGCTCATTTTGGGCTGCTCCATGAAAATGTTCTCTCCAGCCTGGGTGGTCTGTATCTCCAGACTATCAGTACCTTTAAAACACGCATTCAGGTCACAGGAGAGCAAACGTATCTTCAAATACCCGCGAATGCCAATAAAATCCGGGCGATTCTTCTGGCGGGCATCCGTTCTGCCATGCTCTGGCGGCAAACAGGTGGCAGCCGCTGGCAATTGTTTTTCACCCGGAAAAAGCTTTTGGATGCGTTAAATCAGCTTTGAGACGCTGTTCACGACCTTTATGAGCTGCAACCCCGTCAATTTTCCGTTTTTCACAAAAGCGCTTGAACCGCTTCTAATGGCTGAAAACTGGCTGAAGCTTTTGTATAATGCGTCTTTTCTCTATTATAAGGCGCATAGACATGGAGCTGACCGCATTAACCGCTGTCTCCCCCATTGATGGTCGTTACGGTAGTAAAACCCGGGCATTACGCACTATTTTCAGTGAGTTCGGCCTGATTCGCTTTCGGGTGATGGTTGAGGTTCGTTGGCTGCAATCTCTGGCCAACCACCCAGAAATCAGCGAAGTGCCCCCCTTTTCTCCCGAAGCTAATGCCCTGCTCAACCAGATTACTGATGAATTCTCCCTGGCCGATGCTGAGCGTGTTAAAGCCATTGAAAGCACCACCAACCATGACGTGAAAGCCGTTGAGTACCTGATTAAGGAAAAGGTGCAGGACAACGCTGAACTGTCGGCTGTCAGTGAATTTATTCATTTTGCCTGTACCTCTGAGGATATCAACAATCTATCCCATGGCCTGATGTTAAAAGCAGGGATGAATGAAGTGGTTTTGCCGGAAATGATCCGCATTGTTGAATCCCTCAAGTCAATGGCCCAAGAGCACGCCGCTGAGCCTATGCTCTCGAGAACTCACGGGCAAACGGCCTCCCCAACCACCGTGGGCAAAGAACTGGCTAATGTTGCCTTCCGGTTAAGCCGCCAGTTAAAACAGGTTCAGGCAGCCATTCCCCTGGGAAAAATCAACGGTGCGGTGGGCAACTATAACGCTCACCTTTGCGCATACCCTGAAATCGACTGGGCCAGTCATGCCGAGGCATTTGTTACCGGCTTGGGTCTTGAATGGAACCCCTATACTACCCAAATTGAACCCCACGATGGTATTGCTGAACTGTTTGATGCCATCTGCCGCTTCAACACCGTATTGATTGACCTGGATCGAGATATCTGGGGTTATATATCCTTGGGGTATTTCTCCCAAAAAACCGTTGCCGGGGAAGTAGGTTCTTCGACCATGCCCCACAAGGTCAACCCCATTGATTTTGAAAACGCTGAGGGCAACCTGGGTATTGCCAATGCTATTATGCGACACTTAACTACTAAACTGCCCGTATCTCGCTGGCAACGAGACCTCACTGACTCTACCGTATTACGTAATCTGGGGACCGCCCTGGGCCACAGCCTGATAGCCTACGCCTCTACCTTGAAAGGTTTTGGTAAACTGAAGGTTAATCCGACTCGTCTGAGGGAAGACCTGGACAATGCCTGGGAAGTACTGGCTGAGCCAATTCAAACCGTCATGCGCCGTTATGGTATTGAGGAGCCCTATGAAAAACTCAAAGCACTGACCCGTGGGCAAGGTGGCATTAGCAAAGAAAGCCTGTCCGCTTTTATTGATGAACTGGCATTGCCTGCCAGTGAGAAACATCGCCTTCAGTCACTGACACCGGCAACCTACACAGGGAATGCTGAACAACAGGCGTCTTTTTCCACTGATCCCGCTCACACCCGGTAGGGCGTTTTTCCCACTGCCTTCAAGGATGAGGTGTGCGCCATAATTTAACCGCTGACCCCAGAGGGCACAGGTAGTCAGCGGTTTTGATTGTCTTTCCGGTTTTTGCATCCGTTGCGATAAAACTGACGCTCATTTGTTTGTCATCCTTGCTCAAGGTGTAGGCACTTTGCCACTCTATCCATATGGCTGGCAGGCGCGTCACATCCTTGCCTTGAGCCATTAATTGCGTGTTCACCTTGTAAGTCGTCAGCATCAGTATCGAGCCATCTTTATTGACCGTGTTTCGGTTAAAAACCGTAATCTCTTTGCCGCTGAAGCTATGAGCTTTTTGCGCTGACCGCGATTTAAGCGTGCACTGCCCAAAATCAATCACGCCAGTAATAGGCACTTCTCCACGTTCCAGTGCCCCCTTAAGGGCTGAGTAGGATTCCAGTGTTGTCTGTGCCCATGCCAGAGAATGCAAGAAAGCCACGCCAACGCCGACAAAAGCAAGGATAAACTGTTTGATGTGTTTGATGATGCACATAGACGGCACCTGATGCTGTGTTCTGAAAATGCTATTATAGCCCATGGCAGAACATAGCCGTTGGCACTTTCAGCATCAGGTGACAACTACTGCCGTCACTGCTAACTGCTTTAAGGATCCACCCCCCACCAGAGCCTTAGCTTGGTGGAGGAAGCAACCGCAGGCATTGCGAATGCTTTGCCTCGAAGGTTGTGTTGCTTAGGTGGCGTTCATTCGCCACCTAAAGCATGTGGAGCGAAGCGACATCCTTATTGACTACGATTGCGCCTTGAATAACCGCCGATAGTTGTGCAGCAACGGTTCGGTATAGCCGTTTGGCTGGGCTGCTCCTTTCAAAACCAGTGCTTTTGCTGCTTGAAAGGCGACGCTTTTCTCAACGTCAGGCGCCATGGCGCGGTAGTGTTTATCGCCCTTATTTTGCTGATCAACGACTACAGCCATTCGCTGGAGTGTTTCCACTACCTGTTGTTCAGTGCAAATGCCATGATGGAGCCAATTAGCAATATGTTGGCTGGAAATACGCAAGGTTGCCCGGTCTTCCATCAAACCCACATGATTAATATCGGGGACTTTTGAGCAACCAACGCCCTGCTCTACCCAACGAACCACATAACCAAGAATACCCTGGGCATTGTTATCCAGCTCCTGCTGAATGGCTTCTGTCGTCAGTGAGTCTTTATCTTCCAGCAAGGGAATGGTGAGCATATCATCAATGTTGGCGTGTTGACGGGATAGCAGGCGTTCCTGCTGGTTGTTAACATTGACTTTGTGGTAGTGAATGGCATGCAAGGTGGCCGCGTTAGGTGAAGGCACCCAGGCAGTATTTGCCCCGGATTGTGGATGGTCTATCTTTGTGTCCATCATTTGTGCCATTTCATCAGGCATGGGCCACATCCCTTTCCCAATTTGCGCTTTACCCGGCAATCCTGTGGCTAAACCCACATCGACGTTTCTATCTTCGTAAGCATTGATCCAGGTGGACTGCTTCATGGCCTGTTTGCGGATCACAGGCCCAGCTTCCATGCTTGTGTGGATTTCATCACCCGTTCTGTCAAGAAAGCCTGTATTGATAAAGACCACTCGCTGCCGCGCTTCCCGAATACAGGCTTTCAGGTTCAAAGACGTACGACGTTCTTCATCCATAATCCCCACTTTCAGGGTGTTAGGGGGTAAATCTAATGCATTTTCGATACAGCAGAACAGTTCACAGGTAAAGGCGACTTCTTCAGGGCCGTGCATTTTAGGCTTAACAATATAAACACTGCCGGCACGACTGTTTCTCATCCCTTTGGTTTTCATCAAGTCATGTTTCGCCGCTAGGGCAGTAAACAAACCATCAAGAATACCTTCTGGCACCTCATTGCCTTGTGCATCCAATATCGCATCAGTGGTCATCAGATGACCAACATTTCGGACAAACATCAGGCTGCGCCCCGACAAGGTAAAGGGCGCGCCCGCCGACAATTTGAAGTGACGGTCACCCTGCATCTTCCGGGTTACAGAAGCACCTTGTTTGGTAAAAGTCGCTTCAAGTTCACCTTTCATAAGCCCAAGCCAGTTGCGATAGACCTGTGCCTTATCTTGGGCATCTACGGCAGCGACAGAGTCCTCACAGTCCATAATAGTAGTCAATGCTGCCTCAAGTTTGACATCACTGACGCCTGCGGCATCGTTCTTGCCGACAAGCGTCGTTCGGTCAATCACAATTTCAATGTGCAGGCCGTTGTTTTTGAGCAGGATGCTGTCAGGATTATCCACCTCGCCTGTGTAACCGGCAAATTTTTCAGGGTGTTTCAAAGACGTGGCAGAGCCATCTTTCAAGGTCATGGCCAACTGTTGCTCTTTAACGGTATATTCACGGACGGCTGAATGTGACTGCTTTGCCAGTGGCACCACATCATCCAGTAAAGCGCGCGCATAATGAATAACCTGCTCACCCCGTTCAGGGTCGTAATCCCCTGCCGTTTCACCAGTAGAATGGGGAATCACGTCAGTGCCATAGAGCGCATCGTATAAACTCCCCCAGCGGGCATTGACCGCATTGAGGGCAAAACGGGCATTCATGACCGGCACAACCAATTGTGGGCCTGCCAAGGTGGCAATTTCAGGATCAACATTCTCTGTAGCTATTGTAAAGTCAGATACCTCTGGCACCAGATAACCAATGGCCTTAAGGAAAGCCTTATAAGCAGTAGCATCAACAGGTTTTCCCCATTGCTCACGGTGCCACTGATCAATACCGGCCTGGAGGGTATCCCTTTTTTTCAGCAGCGCCTGATTTTTTGGTGTCAGATCGGTGAAAATAGCTTCGCATGCCTGCCAGAATTGATCGGGCGAGATCCCGGTGCCGGGGGCTATTTCCTTTTCAAGCAGGTCAGCAATCACCGTGGCAACTTGTAAATTGCCCTTACGTACACGTTGTACCATTCTTTTTTTACCTCGCAGCTGGCGACTTTTCGGCTTGTTCAACAATACTAAACAACTGTTTTAAAAACACCAATTTATACAGTTTATGCCGTGTATTTCTTGAAAAAATAGTTGTAAATCGGTGCTTAGCCAAATAGTACAAAATTGTCTCCAGGTTCTGCTTGCCCCTGAGATCTGTTCATGATTTTTTGTAAAAAGCGAAACTGATGAGAAAAACTGATTGTTTTTTAATGTTCCCAAGCCCTTGGCGAGAGGGTGTCGCGAAAGTGCTGCACTGTGCTGATATGGCATTGAAGTGTGACTCAGCCTGGCTCGTTGGTTTCGCGACAGCCTCCTCAGATGGAAATTATCGGCAGTTAGTCAGGTTAGTCATCAAGAACGTCATCGCCCTGGTCAGAGTAGATCAGGTAATAACTTTCCATCAGCCGATTTAAGCATTCTTCAGCATGAGGGTGTAATGCACAGTCGGTTGCCAAATCTTCGAGCCAGCTCATCTGAATTCTCCTTATTAATAGTAATAACGGTTAACAAATGTTATCAAAAGACACCATACACTAACATTGCCGTCACGTGTTAATTTTCAGAGCTCAGGTTTAATTTTCTGGTAGATTCCCGCCTTCGCAGGAATGACGACTCTTGTTTGAATCTCACGCCCTGGCAGGTAACAATGAGTTCGCCCCTCTAATATGATTGGATAATATAAAGCCCATTATTTATTCATGTTGCCATCAAACAGCGTCAGGACTCTCACTATTTCTCCAGAGGCGCTTGCCCGATAGCTCATTAAATTTTTCTGACCAGGAGCCTGTCGGACTGATAGTCACAGGCTACCTATTGAGTAATTTCTGAATTCTTTTGTAGCAATCATTGCTCATCTCAAATAGTCGTCTAACTAGCATAGCGAGGTGTCCGATCAGGTAAAAAATGAAAATAAATTTAACCCGGATATTTCATAAACTGCCCTGAGAATTGCGCGGAACCTTGCGGTTCTAAGGGATTTTGCGAGGGAGCGCCGTACCGGGGAGTACGGTCGACT
>NZ_JAVLSP010000136.1:0-6313 GCF_031528575.1 Candidatus Sororendozoicomonas aggregata | reverse complement strand
TTTGCTTAAATAGGTCAACTATTCGCACAAATTGATCGAAAATTCTGACTCGCCCTACTGAATTTTATGCTCGAAAGCATAAGTCCGACAGGCTCCCAGAACCATATAAATGATGATGGGCATTATCCGCCTACAGACGTTATGGGGAAAAGAGTGCGGAATCGTCCGGGCGCCTCTCGGCAACAAATTTTTTATTTGACTCCAGCAATGTTTTCCAAAACCCTGCATTAGCCTTCAACCAGTTGTATTGTCTCTCGCGGGAGGCGTAACTGAGTTCAATACCCACGGCGGCCATTGTGTCAAGCTTCATGCGCCAGAGATCGGGGTAGTGTCGGGCCGGTCCACAGATACAGAGCCAGGGATCGATAACCACGGCATTTTCATCCCAGTCTTTAAAATTACAGGGAAACAAACCCTCTTTAATATTGGGTTTCTGATCCATTACCACAAAAGAATAATCATTCGGCCATAGAGAAACACGATAGTAAATCAGTGGGTCGGGTTGTTGTGACAGAAAATAACAAACCAGTATGGATTTTTCGCCACAGTTACCCGCCTGACTTCTTGCCACTTCTGCGACATAATCATCCAGGCTGTAATTTTCTTCTCCCTGTCGTTGTTTCTCTCTTTGTATTCTATCTCGCGAGTCTTTAAGTACTGTATCGATCGCTTCTGGATCAGGGAGGTTGGGTGTCCAGGGCTTTATGGCACTCAAACGCCCCACTCCCATGTTACTGCCGCCTAAAGGGGTATGAGCGCTGGCAAAACGCAAGGCGGCTTGCGCATAATTTGTACTGCTTTGTTTGTAGAGCGAGGTGGAATGATGAAAGGGCATGGGAAGGGTCTCCTTTGGTTTTGCTGCTGCACCCGCAAGAAACAGGAGCAAGAGACGGCTTGGCGCACGGTATCGACCACAGGCTACTGTAGCTGCCAAGGGGGACATGACCACAGCATCTTGGCTGTCGCGGCGGTGGAGAAGGGCTTCGCTGACATCTTCAGCAACTTGGTCAGGCAAGGATTTCAGATTGTTCGAGCTTCAGTGCAGGATACGACTTTCATCATTTAATCCGTTATATTAGTTGCTCAATAAGTTGGGCTGGGAGCCTGTCGGACTTATAGCAAATTGATCGGAAATTCTGGCCATTTCTGGATTTCAGGCCGAAATTGTCTGAAGTCCGACAGGCTCCTAATATAGACAAAGTACCACCTATGGCAGAGTTTCTCGCATTTCTTGCCACGGTTGACGGCTGTGTGGGCGAGCTCCTGAACGGGCTGGGTGCGTACTGGTAATGTCGCCAAATTCATTACCGATACACTGGAACCGGCATTTTCAGACACAAGCGGGGAACTATGAATAAATTACCGGATATACTAAGACGTCGTCAGGTCACCAAAACCCGTCTTTTCAGCGTTGAAGAGCTGGAGTTGCGGTTCTCCAACGGTGAAGAAAGAACCTATGAGCGCCTGGGATCTATACACAACGCTGGGCATAATGCCGTTATGGTGGTGCCGTTGCTTGATGATAATCGGTTTTTTATGATTCGTGAATATGCGGCAGGTACAGAAAATTACCAGCTGACCTTGCCCAAAGGTTTAGTAGAGCCAGGAGAGACTGTCCATGAAGGCGCAAACCGGGAACTAAAAGAAGAAATTGGCTACGGGGCAAAGAGTATAAAAACCGTGACGAAGTTTACGCTGTCGCCTAATTATATGTGTCACACTATTTATGTTGCCGTTGCGCGCAACTTATACGAAGAAAAACTGGAAGGCGATGAGCCTGAACCCCTTGGGCTAGAGGTGTTTGCATTTGATCAGTTACTGGCGATTAATGAACGGCAGGACTTCTCCGAAGGCCGGGTACTGGCGGCATTATATCTGGTCAAAGATCAGCTGGAGAGAGGGCTGTTGTAATGAGCGGTTCTCTATTTGAGCCACTGAAAGCCATTGTAAAATCAGCCGGTGAGGCGATTTTGGCTATATACCGGGAAGATAATCTCGATATTCATACCAAGCTGGATAAAACCCCGGTCACCTGTGCTGATAGACAGGCCAACTCTGTGATTGTGGACGGGCTTAACCAGCTAAACGACGACTACCCTGTTTTGTCAGAAGAGTCTGAGTGGGCGCCGTTTGCTCAGAGACAACAGTGGTCACGCTACTGGCTGGTGGACCCTCTGGACGGGACGCAAGAATTCATTAATGGTAATGGTCAGTTCACTGTTAATATTGCATTGATTGAGTATAACTATCCTCTGCTGGGTATTGTTTATTCACCAACGACAAAGACTTGTTACTGGGGTGGAATGGGGGTGGGTGCTTTCCGGCAGGTGGGCAGCGGCGCTGCTGAACCAATAAAGCCCCGTTCATTATCAACAAACGGTGATATTGTTGCCCTTGGCAGCCGCAGCTATGGCAATCGAGCTTCTGATCAGTTTATTGATAAATTGAAACGCTATTATCCACAGCTACGCTTTTTACGGGTGGGAAGCTCCCTGAAAGGCTGCCGCATTGCTGAAGGCAAGGCGGATATCTACCCCCGCCTTGGGCCAACGTCTGAGTGGGACACAGGGGCTGTTCAGGCTATTGTAGAAGGCGCTGGTGGTTTATTTTTGAATACTGGCGGTGAGCGCTTTGCCTATAACACCAAAGAATCATTGGTGAATGGACACTTCTTGATACTAGGAGACCGAACCTGTCCCTGGCAGCGTTTCTGGGAGTTTGGTTAGGCTTTTATGAAGCTGTTCATCATTTTTTAATAGAAGCGCCAGGAAGGCCTGGTGCCTAAATTGAAGACTTGTGGGTTTACCCTCGATACGATACTGTCCATAAGGAGGGGGGTGTGCTAGCCTTGTTGTTGTGACATCTTGTCGTAGCGGTTGAGTCTCTATCGAAAGCGTGCGAGGATTCCGGCAGATGTTTCGCGGACTCTTTATAATGACCCTCCCGGTTCCCTCTTAATTCTTACGGTGTCTTTTTTAAGAAGCTGTTCATGATCCCTTGCGAAAAGCGTCTAGCCCGGATATTTCATAAACTGCCCTTAGAGCCGCAAGGAGCAAGCAAGGCCAGGAGCATGTTTATGAAATATCCGGGCTAAGGTCAGGTAATGAAGATGTGGCTTAATGTATTCTTGTTGCTCCTGTCTTATGTCGGTTTCTCAACCACATCCCTTGCGCGGGTTGGTGAAAGCAGTGCTTTCGAGCAAACCCCTTTTGGCGTGGTTAAAAGTACAGATATCATCCAGGTCAACCACGATCAGAAGGTGGTGCTTACACCGGATGAAAAATTGTTGGTGGTTGACAAAAAAACGAACCAGACTGTCAAGGTTTATGATTGTGCGGGGCGTGCCCCGGCTTTGTCGCTGAATGCGCGAATACCCGCCGGTTATGCACAATCTGGCACCGGTTATTGGGCCGTTAAGACCCTTCACGATTCTTATGAAATCAAGCGTTTTTCCACCCAGTGGGAAGTTCCTCAGCCGCCACAAAACCAGTTAACAGCTGATCCTGACTATTTGTGGAATGGTCTTCAGGGAGGCTACCAGGCTTCACAAATCAGCTTTGCGCAGCCTGTGATGAGTTGGTACAGCCCGAAAAAGAGTTATCGCATCGCAAACTGGGGTTATGTCCATGGCAGACTGATTCATGGCGAAGAGGAGCTGGTTAAACCGGGGACTAAACTGCATGGGTTAGTTGAGTTCGTCAGGGTTAATCCACGTACCCTGAGGTATGAATATGTATCAAAGTTCGTCGGTCATCCGAAACTGGATTTGGATACCGATGGCCATATCAAGCCAAATATGCTTGAAGAGGTTTTTGAACCCTATCCGCCCGTTAAGCCGTCTGAGTTTCCTGCTTCACCATCGGGGCTTATGCACGACATAAAACTAATAACTATGCCGGCGTATCCCAAAAGCCAGCTTGACTGGGAGATTAGCGGGGTTGCTCCTGCCCTCTCCGTTCCCTTGCCCTCAGGCAAGCCGAACACCGAGATTATTTCCCCTAGCGCGCAAAATGGAAAAATAAAATTTAACTGGCACTGATGGCGCCCATTCCTTAGACCCATTTATCGTAGCCGCAGTAGGAGCATGACTTTTAAGACTGATTCTTAGAAGCTGTTCATTCACAAAAGATCATGAACAGCTTCTTGTTTTTATACGTTTACGTATTTTTTATCAAAAAAGGGGCAGGTCAGGTGGGTTGCTAGTGCTGTTAAGCGCTAATATCCATACAGTCGTCAGAATTTTATGCTCGAAAGCATAAGTCCGACAGGCTCCTAGGAGCCTGTCCGAGAATAGACTACCCTACTGCGGTTGCGATAAATTGGTCTGAAAATTCCTGCTTCTTTATCAAATAGCCCCGCTATTATCCTCAGAAGCAGAAATTTTTATCCTCAATTTCTCGTAATCCTCGCTACGGGCGCTATTCTCGGTCAGGCTCCTAGAAAAAATAATGAATCTGGTCTGCTTCAACATGCACAGGTTGGTCGCCCACTTTTTGTACCTCGCCGTGCAGTGTTACAGGGGAATGAAACTGTACGCCCTGGTCGGGTATGGAGTCTTCATGGATACGGACATGGATTGTTTTTCCATCTTCGTCCCTGAACGCATAGGTGTCATCCGTGACCTGGTCGGTAATGTGGCCTTTAATATGCACCTTATCTTCATGCTCTGCGTCATTGACGACGTGATGGAGTTTCCGTTGCTCGTAGTCCGGGTGCGTGTGGGGGCAGGGATCATAATTGATCAGCTTGATCGCGCCCAGTCCAGCCCATGGCGCCAATATCATTAGCATTACAACCATTGATTTTTTTTTCATGATATCTGTCCATGCGGAGCGTTCTTTTCTCCCTATCGGCGCATTGTATGGAATCATGAACAACACCAATGCTCTGTTGTGGCTCTGCTATTGCGCTGATAACCTGAGGGATAGTCCTCCATTGAAACGCTCGGCTTGCGTAGAGCAAGCCCATGTAGTATTTTCCCTCTTTTATTTCAGACCTACCTCTGGGCTAGAGGAATGTTAAGCCTGCACAGTTCGTGTGAGGCTTGGGGAGCATGAGTTGGTTCGCGGCGGTAAAAGCTCCCGCTGTGGAATTTTTAAGCGATAACCGGGCTGTTCCTGAGCAACGAACTGTGAAACAGGAACCTGTTAGGTGACTAACAGGAATCCCCGTCCTTCAGAGGGTGTCAATGACGCTTGCTCATGGTGCTATCCTGGAAGAACTGTCAGCAATATTTTTTTCTGATAATAAATCGAAAATCCTGAAGGGGTTTAAGTATGTCTTTCGCTGAGAAAGAGGGTGTTATCTGGTTTGATGGTGAAATGGTGCCGTGGCGTGAGGCGAAAACCCATGTATTGACCCATACCCTACACTACGGTATGGGGGTCTTTGAAGGCGTGCGGGCCTATAACACCCCCCAAGGCGCCAGTATTTTTCGTTTGCGGGATCATACAGATCGTTTGTACCGAAGCGCCCATATTCTTGGTATGAAGATTCCATTCACCCCTGAACAGATCTTCGAAGCCCAGCGTGCTGTGGTGCACAAGAACGGTCTGAAGGAAGCGTATCTGCGTCCTATGTGCTTTTTAGGGGCTGAAGGACTCGGTATCCGGGCAGATAATCTGTCAGTACACTGCATCGTGGCTGCCTGGGAGTGGCCGTCTTACGTATCTCCTGAAGCGCTGGAAAAAGGGATTAAAATTCGCACATCTTCCTATACCCGCCACCATGTGAACATTACCATGTGCAAAGCCAAGGCCAACGGGAACTATATTAATTCCATTCTGGCGCTGCAAGAAGCTGTCAACAGTGGTTGTGAAGAAGCGCTGTTGCTCGATAACGAAGGTTATGTGGCTGAAGGCAGTGGTGAGAATATCTTTATTATTAAAAATGATGGGGTTATTTATACGCCTGAGCTGACGTCCTGTCTGGAAGGCATTACCCGCGATACGATTATGCGCTTTGCCAGGGAACTGGGGTATGAAGTGCGTGAAAAACGTATCACCCGTGATGAAGTGTACACTGCCCGGGAAGCTTTCTTTACCGGAACTGCCGCAGAAGTACTGCCAATTTGTGAGCACGATGGTCGCCAGATTGGTTGTGGAAAACGCGGTCCTATTACCGAACAATTGCAAAATATGTACTTTAATCAGGTGCGTGGCAAGCGTGACTTTATGCCGCAGTGGCAAACCCCTGTTAGCTAGGAGCCTGTCCTAGAATAGACTACCCTACTGCGGTTGCGATAAATGGGTCTAAAAATTCCTGCTTCTTCGTCAAATAGCCCCACTATTATCCTCAGAAGCAGAAATTTTTA
>NZ_JAVLSP010000135.1:0-6431 GCF_031528575.1 Candidatus Sororendozoicomonas aggregata | reverse complement strand
TTACCATAAAATAACGATACACCTTCGGGCCTTTGGCAGCCGTGGGCTTTAAGCATCAAAAACTGTCCGCAGTATTGTTATATTAGGCTTTATATATAAGACCATGTATTTTTATAAAATAGAAAGTAATGACTTTATCTCAGACCAATAATAGCAAAGGCTTTCATGCTCTTTCCCTGGTCCGAAAGCAACATAAAACTCAGCTAAAATGGACGCTACCGCCCGTCAAATTAAGTCTTTCTACTTATATTCGAGCAAAAGACACCGCATTTATCGAGACAGCGAACGACAAATCCGAAATACCAGCTACCGTCCATTACGCGGTTATACCCTGATTAACCCTCAGAGTATCTGTCAATCATTCAGGTTTGTCAGTAAATTTTAGGCACTAATGTACATCAAAAAGGAAGGAATAAGGAAGAGCAGATACACTGATGTTCGTGTGATTAGCCGCACAAAATAGCAAGAAATTGACAATATACCTCAACATTACAGTTTATCTGACTAATTGGTAATCATAATTCACTGTATTCACCTGATATAGACTGACAGGGAAAAAGTGCTTGTACACAGACGTTTGAGTAATAAGCAAAGACACAAGCCTGTTATACCAATAGCCTTTATTAGCTAAGGTAATGAGTTAGGTAGGCTGGTCATCTGAACAGTAGAAGTGATGAGTAATAGCCAGAGCTGTCGTGAGCAGATTTAACGCAGATCTGCTATTGAAGTTATCAGCGCAACAGCCTGGTTAGAATACGGCATTGGTCTACTACCTGATCCTGCTCCCCCGTGGCAGTGCATATGATTTAGCGGGTGTTTAATGTTGGCTATGCTGCCATCTCATTGGTGTCCGTTTGAAATGATTGCTCCTTTCTTTCGTAAAATAGCGTCACGGAAAAACACGCTCGGGTTTAACAGCAACTTTCTAACCTTGCGCCAAAGGGAACCTGGTGCCTTTTTCACACCGACCCCATAACAAAAAAAACCGGGATACCGGCTAACCGGATAACCGGCCTGCTCTTGTTGTTCTTGTAACCATTGGTCAAAACCCGCCAGTTTATGTTCAAAACACACAGCCCCACTGTTTAATGCGGACAAAACCTTGCCACCAGTGAAACGGCCTGCCAAAGGTTTTGGCAGCGTCAAAGTAGACTCCCGAAGTATCTCGGCAAACAGGGCTTCGTTAACCTTGCGTTTACGGTGATATTGACGAGCTAGCGGCCTCGGGTGCCACTGGTGCAAAAGAAATAAGCCTCTAAACAGGTGTGGAACAGCATAAAAGCTGAAATAACGACGAAACCCCCGGTAATCTGCCGGAAACTGACTTTTAGTATCATCGGAATAATCATCGGGCCGCTTGCCAATGGAATAAAACGCTGACAACCGATGGATCAGGTCAAAATCTTCACAACCGTGACCGGTAAACGTCTCCCGAAAGCCACCAATAGCCATAAACCACTGCCGATTTATCAGCAAACAGCTTCAGGCCAGGGCGATGCCATCCACTTTGCACACTTCACCACGAAACCAGGATTCAAACACCGCCTGGCATAACCTCTGCTGCAAGGCAGGTTTAAGAAATTCAGGCGCAAAATGGGCAGAATAGGGTTGCGACAGGTAAAGGCAGGGAAACATACGAAAAGCTTGCGGCCCTTCCAGTGTCAATGCCTGAACAAAGTCATGTAGCTGATCAACTATTTCCCGGCTGATCAGCAAATCCGCATCAAACAGAAAAATATACTGCCCAGTTGCATGGGCAACCGCAGCATTTCTCACTCGACCCGGAGCGAACACACCCGACTGAAATTCATGAACGTAGCGCAGATTTTTCTGTTGTCTATTGGTTAATTTTAACCCGGCGGAATCTCGACCAGTGTCTAATACCACTAACTCCATAGCTGGTTGATCTGAAAAACAAGCAATGGCCTGATCAAGACGCTCAATACAAGCCCGATCACCCGGCCGCTTACGAAAGGGGATAATAACGGAAATACGTGTATTCAAAGTCTATTGTCCGTTCAATACCCAACCCGTTGCACTAAAAACGAACGGATCTACCCAAAAATGCAGTATCAATCTGCTCGAAACATGACTCTTTTAATGACAAATGCTCGTTTAGTTAACATAACTAACGACTTTTTCTAATGTATTGTTGTCAATATTTTTATCCATAACAACTTTATCAATTTTATTGATTCTGGTAATCAGGCTGAAAAATGACATAGTTTCGTCAAACTTCTCCACACTAACATCTGCACCAAGAGAAAACTGGAATATACCGTTATCAATGACAAAAGACCTTCTCAATAAGCCATCTACTTCCGTCAAATAGTCTTTTATAAAAATTATTTCACTTAATGAGTCTACGTAACTGAACTGTTGATCATGCCAGGCAACAACAGCCTTGTTTCTGTATGGCATGGCAAAATCAAAGCCATTTTTTTTACAATAAGAAACGACATCACCTATTTTCATGCGTTCTGAGAAAATAAATAATTTGTTTTTCCTGTATCCCCTTTCTGAAAAAATTGAATCCCAGTTTTTAGACACCGCAGAAATAGAGAATTTATCAACCACTTGCTTTCTGGAAAATTTTGATTCCAAACTAAGGACAACCTCATTAGCAGAAATCTTTTCCATTTGCTGTATTAAGTTTTGGACAGAAGAATATCTTTTTCCCAGGCAAGGATAATTATCAACAACAAACCTCGCTCCAATCTTGGTGCAATACATATGATTCGGGTAGAAAGTTATTGCTCCCAGGGACTTTGCATCATTTAAACAATAGCTAAATGTTTCACTATTTGAAACAAATATAAAGAACATTGTTTCAGCCATTAAATCCCAATATTCTTTACTAGAATAGGGAGGGACAATAACTTTAACTTGAAACCGATCAGCTAGATTTGTTTTATTTATCTGCTCAATAATATGATCAATTGCCGGATTGTTTTTTGTTAACCTGCCTTCAGGCGCTTTTACAAAAGTGATATATTTTCTTTCTTTTACGCCTTTTCCAAATGAAAGAAGATCTGTATCAATCCCTAGTTCAAACTCTTCAACTTTTGCCCTGATGTGATCATTCGATGCATAAACTTCACGATCTGTCTTAGCTGTGTGCCTTAGCAAAAGATGTGAAAAGTAAATATCGCTTATATTTTCTTCTGTTAGAAATTCTTTTGTGGTACTCCACGTACCCTCAGTACCAAAAATCAACTTGGCTGTTACCTTGTGATCATTGATAAAATCTAATAATTTATGAAGAATAGAAAACGTTTGTTTGCTGGCATTTTGGTGTATTACAACAAAATCAAAGTTACTGAAAGCTGATTTTAACTCATTATCGAAAGATATGCAGTAGTGATGCACAATTTCATATTTATCAGCCAGCATATCGAGAGCTTTATAATTAGCCATATTCAATCTTGCTGTGGAATTGGCTCTAGGTGGCCAATGACTAGAACTATAAAATGAAATATCGTTAACAAACTGCTCATCTAACGATTCAATTTTTTTTATAATTTCATCAAAGTAAACCGAGAAAATTTTTGCTTTTTTCATAAAATCCTCAAACATTCATTTCATAAGGGGCATTAAATGATCTATTTATCTGTTTTTTTGGCAAGAATAGATCACTTCCAGATTGACAACTTTTATGCCATTCAAGATAAGCTTTACGGTATTTTTTTCTAAAGCTGGATAACCCTATAATTGGATCAATACTAAACAACCCATAAGAAGTTAACGACCTCTCATGATAGCTTGCAATGTATAGAGGGCTTTCATAATAATCAATCACCTCAGGTGAAAAAAAAGTCTCAATCCTGGAGTAGTATTCACTATCTGCAGATGTTCGAACGCTATCAAAAAAACCGATACTTTCTAAAACCTTTCTCTTAATAAATAGAGATATAAATCCTTTTCTGCACAAGGCATTATTTTGAAAATTTATCTGACTTACACGATTAACTCTGGTGTAAGAGCAAAGCGTTGCAACACATTCAGGCTTATTATCAAGCCGAGCTAGCTGAAGTTGAATGCGCTGTGGATGTGACCAGTCATCAGAATCCTGAAAAGTAATATACTCACCTATTGTTATAGACAAGCCATAGTTCTTAGCCCTGTATGTGCCTGAGTTTTGTTTTAACCTGATAAGCTTGATCCGTCTATCCTTTTTCCGTCTGACAAACTTAGCCAACTTTCTATAGGCATTTTTTTCACTGCAATCATCAATAATAATTAACTCAAAGTGACTATGTGTCTGATCCAGTATTGATTGTATAGCCGCCGACGTATATTGAGACCAGCCAAAATTTGTCATAATCACAGAAACCAATGGCTGTGAATCATCACGAATAATGGGGGCCGTTGACTTCAGGTTCATTACCGAAAAAGAGTGAGAAACCTTATCTTTAGTGACAAAGCAGCGATGCTCTTCAGGAAAAATACTGGCAAATAGCTCAAATGACTTTTTGTGATCACCCGCTAACTTTGCCGCGTTAGCCAGTAACAACTTTCTCTCACAGGCATCTTTTTCAGTCGCATTAAATACTTCTAGACGGCGACTAAGGTATTCATTTGCCTCGACCGACTGACCCGTTTGCGCCAATGCATGGGCATAATACTTCGCAAATAAAACATCAGTATCAAGCCGGTTATTCCTGATTAATGACAAACAGGCATGGTAGTCTTTTTCAACAACCGATTTCAATAATATATAGTGTAAGGCATTTCGTCGGTTTACCTTGATGTCAATGGCCTCCGCTATCTGCTCAATCGCTTTCTGATAGGCTTTTCGTTCGCAGTAAAGGTAGGAAAGATAGTAGTGAAGCCCGTCGTTCTTTTCTCCTGCCGCTATTCTGGCTGACAGTTCATGCTCAATGGTGCCCAATGTACCTTCTTGAAAATGGATTAACGGCAACAGTGCTGGCGCATGTTGTGGATGCCTGGCAACATAGTCACGAGCGGCCTCAAAATCACCTTCTGCTCCCATCAACTCTACAATGGCACACGCCCAGCGTTGCTTATTTTTCTCGGGCTGAAGTTCATAGACCTTCCTGGCTCTGTGTAGCGCGCCATTAAAGTCTTTTTCCTTTTTATAGAGATAATATTCCTGACTCAAAACAGCCATTTCAGGCATTTGCTCAGGCGCGGCTTTAAGTAAGTCTTTTGCCAACTTAACCTGATCGGCATTTCTAAGGGCACCAATATAAAATGTAAAAATTTTATAGTGCTCACGGTGCTCATCAGAAAGCTGTGCAAAAAGAGTAATAATCAGATTGTAGCACTTACCATCAAATAAATATTTAAACAGCTTGGCAACGAACGTCGGTGTTTTCCATAAACAGGCATTTTTAGCAAAGTGCTGGGCCAGTTCCTCTTTACCTACGCCGGAAACTAATCGAATAAAGTAGTATCTGCATGAGGCTTTCTTTATTTTTTTGAAAAGCTTTTCAATATCAGCAAGATCAGTGCCCGATTCTGATGCTTTCAATGCCATCAGCAGTGTTTTCTCATCGCCTTCAGGTAATAAAGGAATGGTACTGAACAGCTCTGTTACCGATAGCTTTTTATCAATATAATCTAAACTTTCCACCAGTGTTGACAGGTATAGACTGACATAATGAGAAGACACTTCTTTGTGCTGATATTGATGTCGAAACAAAAACTCGATAATTAGCTTGCGAAGTAAAGGATCTTTAAGTCCTTTCCTAAGCATAGTAAAAATAGCGTCTCGACATTCATCACTGTGATAAACTTTTTCACTCAAATAGAACAGGTAGAACCCCTTTAGCTTACCTGTGAGCAGATAATTATTTATGATTTGTATACTTCTTTCTGATAAGTTAGCTGACTTATCAATGGGCTGGATTCGGCAAATCAGTGCCTGAATTGCCAGATAACGGGTATGTTTATAGGCTTCATAGCCTTTTTTAGCCAGCAATTGTATTTTATCTGGCTGCCATTGAGTAATGTTTCTGGCAATTTCTTTATCAATATTCTCTTTTTGCCGATTCCTGATTCTCAGGGAATAGATAAAGCAATCATAGGCTTTATCCTTCTCATTGTTTCGGAAAAAATAGTTATTAGCTTCGTTAAGTGTACGAACAACAGCAGGTGAACAGAGTACTGAAAATACGCTTTCATTCATAGGTAGATGATTGTTTTCTGAACGAGTCATCAAACTATGTACTGAGGTGTAATTTTTTTTAGCGCCTTCATTAACAATCGCTTTTTTTAACGCCTTTGCTTTTCTTTTTATATTGAGCTCAGCTATAAAATTACTTTTCACTATAATCGCCACTGGTATTCCGAAGCCCCTGTAAGCAATACCAGGAGCCTGACCGAGAATAGCGCCCGTAGCGAGGATTACGAGAAATTGAGGATAAAAATTTCTGCTTCTGAGGATAATAGTGGGGCTATTTGATGAA
>NZ_JAVLSP010000134.1:0-6599 GCF_031528575.1 Candidatus Sororendozoicomonas aggregata | reverse complement strand
AACACGTGGTTTTTTTATATAAGTATATGACCAAATGAAAACATATATTTTCTTGCTGGCAGGCCTTGCAAGGCCTGTAGACCAACTTGAAAAGCAAATGGTCATGTACTTAAAAATTAATATAAGATAATCAAAATGAACGCCTTCAACTTGATCGAACATCAAGCAACTATCCATCATCAGTGGTTCTCGACAAAGCTGGAAAGCGGAACATAAATTGTTAGATATTCTTCTGCTGACCATCGTCATCCGGACAAAGTGGTGACGTTACCGCTGGCGATGGATTCCTGCCTTCGCAGGAATGACAGAAAAGGGCAGGAATGACAGAAAAGGCTCAGTCAGGTGTATTTAACCTTTTTGCAACACCCTCTATAATTGCGGGAATGTAAGTGAGGCTTGCTTTGCAAGCCCCTTGTTGTATTCTTTTCTTGCTGGGCGTTTCCAGCGATTACGGACAGGAAAAGCAAAATACCTCCGCTTTCTGCCCGTGTTTTTTTTAACAATCCGAAAGGTAGAGCAGATTGTCGAATAAGGCGAGTTCCGTTGCTGGTAATGGAATCCCTGTTGTTCAGAGGGTGTCGCGAAACTTTTAATTTTCTCCGTCGTCATCCCGTACAGGGATTGTATGGGATCTATGCCACAAGGACGTGAATCACTAAACCCGCATGATGCGTGCGGTTAGAGTGCCTTGCATAGAGTGTGGTTCCTGTACATTCTCTGTACAGGATGACAGTGCGGGGTGTATTTCAGAGTTTCGCGACAGCCTCTTCACGGTGGGGAGGGTGTCAAATTGGGATGATAGTTATTATATATGTCGATTAAAACAGACCAGCCAGATGCGTTGAATGTTTACTTGGTAAACTCTGGCTTTCAAACAGTTGCATCAGTCACCCTGGCGAACAAGAGAAAAAATAATATTTTCATATGTTTTGAACAATTTTTATTAAATTCTGTGCAATCTATTAATAGTGATTGGGCAGCGCGCACTATCAAGTTTGAAAAGAAAAAAGGGTTGCTGGGTAGAAGAAGAGGGGTGGTATCTTATTTAATGAGGATTTTTGCTCTATTGAGCACCTTCCCCCAAAAGAAAGTTAATTTTTATATGATCACTATAGTGGGATCTGAATATAATTATATTATTGACCGAGCTGTAAGTCAGTATGGCGCGGAAAATGTGACGTTCAATATTATTCCTGACGGCTCATCAAATATAGCGATCGAATATTTCTCATCAGAGCGAAAAAAAGCACGTGTTCAAAAACGTAGGGTATCCTGGTTAGACCGTGCTTATAATTTACGATATACGCCTTATTCAGGTGACAAGCGTGGCATTCTATCTGATATCGTCAATAAAATCTACACGATACCAGGACTTTCCCATGAATACCCCCCTGCGAAGTGTGAGGCTTTGCCTGTACCAAGAGACACGTTAAAGGTTGGAAATGGAAAAAAGAAAGCCTTAATTCTTGGTCAAACGCTCTGCAATGATCAACTTATGAGTTCTTTAGAAGAGCTGGAGGTGAAGAAAAAGATTATAAATTTTTTATCTTGTGAAAATGTCGAAAGTATATATTATCTTCCACATACTGTTG
Organism: Candidatus Sororendozoicomonas aggregata; assembly: GCF_031528575.1. NCBI lineage: Bacteria > Pseudomonadati > Pseudomonadota > Gammaproteobacteria > Oceanospirillales > Endozoicomonadaceae > Candidatus Sororendozoicomonas > Candidatus Sororendozoicomonas aggregata. Next base: position 5,007 of record NZ_JAVLSP010000134.1, on the reverse strand, counting down.
CAAAAATTTATAAAATACCCTATGAATTGATGATTGATGGTGCGCAATTAGTCAACTCAGATAAGCCATTTGAACTATATATGCTCGATGAACAATTTGATTACATTATTTCAGTGTATAGTACAGCACTTATAACGGCAAAACTGTTTTTTGGGCATCGTACCAGAGTGGTTTCAATAGGTTCTGGTTTGGTTTCAGCTTCTACAACAGATTTTTTTACAAATTTTTCTCTTTATAATGAAATTGGCATAGAGGTTATTCAATGAAAAAGGTAGTCTTTGCTTATCACTCTATAGACAGTTCTCAACATCCTGCTGTAAATGGGAGTTTTCCTATTTCAATGGATAGATTCAAAAAGCAGATAAGCAGTATAATTGACAAAGGGTGGGTTGCAGGAAAAACCAGTGAGATACATAACGAAAATAAGTATAATACCTTTTACGTCACGGGTGATGATGGCACAGTTGATTGGCTAAATAATGTATTACCGTGGTGTGAGAAAAATAATATACCCACTCATACAGCACTAATTACTGGACCTTGGCAAGAAAAACCTGTTTATCCTATGACTCATTTTGTTCAATTACTTTTGGTGATGAGGAGCACAGAAGCGCTTGAAATGCTTTCGAGAAAAATAAAAAGCTATATTAAAGAAGAGCATATTAATTATATTGATAAAATGTACGGTCATGAGACCCTTGAATATCGTCGGATAATAAAAGGCGCAATAAATCTGATTATCCAGCCAGAGGAGGCGATCAAGTTAATTGGTGAGCCAACGTTAGATGAAGAAAAAGCACTTCATGGCAGGTTTGGTTTTCCTGAACACTATTTACAGTATAAAAACGCAGAATTTGGAACGCATACTGTTTCTCACTTTGGTGTTGATGTTAATATTGAAAAATATATCAAAGAAGAAGTCGTGCCTAATAGAAAACATATTATTGATGCTGGGCTTCCATGCACAACTATTTTTACTCTACCCATGAAACCAAGGCATGGCGTAACAAATAATGATTTGGAGCCATTTCTCAAGGAAAATGGGTTTACTGGCATGTATACAGATGAAGGGATTTGGGATAAAAAAAGTTTTGTGATTCAAAGAATTGATGCAAAAAATATAGAATTGTTTATTGAAAATCTGTGATTTATAATACCCGCCCTTATTGCTTGAATCCAGCATGACTCATTATGAATATACCTTATAAATGGCGTGAAATGCGTTTCCCAGATAGCAACCTGGTAAGCCTGTTATATAAAATAGAGCCCAGATCAGGCTATGCGGTTGATATAGGTTGCGGCTCCGGGAGGCATGTAAAGCTTTTAAATGATATTGGTTTTAATGCTATAGGGGTAGAAAATGATGAAAAGCAATTATCCTTGTGTTACGAAAACAAAATTGACGTGATTAACGCTGCCTTAGAGGATGTAACGCTACAGGAAAAACCAGTACTTATTGTGGCATGGGGGGTTTCCCTGCTGGGTAATGTGACAGATTTTGCTCAAAATATAGGTAGGTTTGACGCAACCTGGCTGGTTATAGATTGGCGCAATCAAGAAAACTCTTTTTATTCCGCGAAAGATACGATTCACCACAAAAATGGCCTGATAACCATTGGGGCTTCAGGTAACCACCTTGCTGGACTTAACTACCGTATCCATAAGAAAAACGAATGTCATATTCAAGGCTATGATCGTATTTTTATACAGAAAGTAACTATTGACCGACAAGAAAATGGATTGCAGCAGGTTGCAAGCTGGTATCAGACCATACACAAGCTAACTAGTTAACAGGAGTTTCATATGTCATATTTTTATATAAATGATAGAAAGATAAGCTCAGATACTCCACCGCTGGTAATTGCTGAAATAGGTATCAATCATGGGGGGTCGTTAAAAACAGCATTTGAAATGGTTGATGCGGCAGCTTCAGCGGGTGCGGAAATTATCAAGCATCAAACTCATGTAATAGAAGATGAAATGAGTGCTTCTGCTAAAAAAGTGATACCAGGAAATGCGGATATATCTATCTATGAAATTATGGAACGTTGTGCTCTGAACGAAGAAGATGAGATAAAACTTCAAAAATACACTGAAAGCAAAGGGTTACTGTTTATCAGCACGCCCTTTTCACGGGCTGGCGCGAACAGACTCCATAGAATGGGTATTCCTGCTTATAAGATAGGGTCAGGGGAATGCAATAACTACCCGTTGATTGAACATATTATTGGTTTTGGCAAACCCATCATTCTAAGTACTGGAATGAATTCTATTGGCAGTATAAAAAAAGCGGTCAATATTATTGAAAATGCTTCAATACCCTATGCGCTTTTACACTGCACCAACGTTTATCCCACACCACCTGAACTTATCAGGTTGGGAGCAATAACTGAAATGCGGAAAGCCTTTCCTAAGGCTGTTTTAGGCTTATCTGATCACTCAACATCTAATCATGCTTGTTTTGGGGCTGTCGCATTAGGGGCCTGTATTTTAGAGCGTCATTTTACCGATAGTATGAACCGGTTAGGACCTGATATTGAGTGCTCTATGGATTCGCAAGCATTAAGGGAACTTATTGAGGGCGCCTCTATCATTCAACGTGCCAGGGGGGGAAGGAAAGAACCCTTAAGGGAAGAAAAACCAACCATTGACTTTGCGTTTGCAACCGTTGTAGCGACTAAAACTATTGAGGAAGGTGAGATGTTGACCGAAGAAAATACTTGGGTCAAGAGGCCGGGAACAGGTGAAATTCCTGCTGAACAATTCAAGGATGTACTAGGAACAACGGCGAAATATAAAATTTTTCAGGACCAGCATATTAGCTATAATGATCTAGTCCAAAAACGTTGATTATCAGTTTATTAATGAAAAAGTTACTCTTTCTTACGGGTACCCGGGCTGATTTCGGGAAGCTAAAGCCTTTAATGAAAGCTGTGGAGCTTTCAAGTGACTTTGAGTGTCATATCTTTGTGACCGGTATGCACACTCTTAATTTGTATGGTTATACGGCAAAAGAAGTTTTTAAAGAAAATTTCCATAACGTCCATACCTTCATGAATCAGCATTTAGGCGACCCAATGGAAATGATTTTAGCGAGCACGATCCAGGGATTATCTCGCTATATCCATGAGTGTCAACCTCATATGCTGGTGATACATGGTGACAGGGTAGAAGCCCTGGCAGGCGCTATTGTTGGAGCCCTGACAAATACATTGGTATGCCATATAGAGGGAGGTGAGCGTTCAGGAACGATTGATGAGTCTATCAGACACTCAGTTTCTAAATTGTCTCACTTGCACATGGTGGCTAATCAGGAAGCTGCTGAGCGCCTTATACAAATGGGGGAAAGGAATTGTAATATATTTATTATTGGTTCACCTGATATTGATATCATGGCCTCTAGCAACCTTCCTTCTCTTGATCAAGCTAAAAAGCGATATGACATAGACTATAGTGAATATGGTATTGTTCTCTATCATTCGGTGACGACAGATGTAGAAAATATTGCTCAGTATAGTCGCCAGCTTATACAGGCTCTTGTGGAAAGTAATAAGGACTATATTATCATTTATCCGAATAATGATAAGGGTTCTTCGGATATTATAAAATCCTATGAATCTATCAAGAGCAATAAGAAGTTTAAGGTATTTCCATCTATTCGCTTTGAGTTCTTTCTCACCCTCTTAAAAAACGCCTCATTTATCATAGGCAATTCAAGTGCAGGTATCAGGGAGGCACCCTACTATGGTGTACCTACAATAAATATTGGTAACAGGCAGCAAGGCCGGGCAGTAATAAAAAGTATTTTTAAATCAAGCAATGATAAAGATGTTATCTTAGATAAAATTTATTCGGCTGTTTCTATTGGTAAACTGCCGTGCAATAATTATTTTGGGGAAGGAAATAGTACGGATAAATTTATTTCTGTAATAAAACAGAGTAATTTATGGAAGACAAAAAAACAGAAGCTTTTTAATGATATTCCTCTAGGAGCCTGACCGAGAATAGACTACCCTACTGCGGTTGCGATAAATTGGTCTAAAAATTCCTGCTTCTCCATCAAATAGCCCCGCTATTCTCCTCAGAAACAGAAATTTTATCCTCAATTTCTCACAATCCTCGCTAAGGGCGCTATTCTCGGTCAGGCTCCTGGCATGTTGTGGTAATGCAATCAATTCTAGTATGAGAGATTATGAAAAATACCTATGTTGCAATTATAACGGCAAGGGGAGGCTCTACAGGTCTTCCTCAAAAAAATATATTACCTCTGGCAGGAAAACCACTTATTGCTCACACTATAGAAGCTGCTATAAATAGTGGCTGCTTTAAAAAAGTAATTGTTACGACAGATTGTATACAAATAAACAAGATAAGTAAGAGATTCGGTGCCTTTGTTATTAAGCGGCCTGTAGAGCTGGCTACAGATAATGCTAAAAGCTGTGATGTTGTTGAGCATGTAATACAGACACTTATCAATGAAGCATGTCGTTTTACACATTTTGTTTTACTTCAGCCAACTTCTCCCCTTAGGGGTGAGGAGCATATAAAAAATGCGGTAATAAAATATCAGAAAAAAGGAAGTGAAACACTCGTTAGCATTACAAAAAATAATCGGCCCTACCAAAAAGGACTTAAACTTAAAAATGGATACTTGCAACCCATAACACAATGGCTAGATTTTTCAAAACCAAGACAGAGCTTAGAAGAGAGCTTTTATGTAAATGGTGCTATTTATATAGCCAATTCATCTTTATTTCTTGAAAGCAAGGATTTTTATCAAGGTCAAACAGAGTTTTATATTATGCCAGAAAAAGACAGTATTGATATTGATTCTGAATATGACTTTATGCTTGCAGAATTCTTGTTTTCTCGTATGAATAGTAAGAAGCAGTCTTAACAGTCATGCTCCTACTGCGGCTACGATAAATGGGTCTAAAAAGCCGCTTTTGTTCGTCAAATAGTCCCGCTATTCTCCTCACAAAAGCGACTTTTTATCCGCCATTTCTC
>NZ_JAVLSP010000133.1:0-7164 GCF_031528575.1 Candidatus Sororendozoicomonas aggregata | reverse complement strand
GTCGACCGTACTCCCCGGTACGGCGCTCCTTCGCAAAATCCCTTAGAGCCGCAAGGTTCCGCGCAATTCTCAGGGCAGTTTATGAAATATCCGGGCTAGCTGACGAGACTCATCGCGTCAAAAAACACCCTGAAAGAGATGATGAAGCAAACCATTGATCGGCTGAATACGGTGAGAAATAGCAGTAGCAACCCTTTGGCGGCCTCGCTAAAACAGGTTTATATTGCTATTTCATAGGGCTTGTCTCTGGAGGAGCCTGCTATATAAAAGACATTTTTTAACTATCTAGGCTGCAAGCTTAATAAAAGGAAGCTCCCTTGCTGTGGAGCCTGGTTCGTGCAAGGTGGTGCTTAAACAAAGTACGTCATAGCAGTAAAAAAGACGCCAGGGGACAGAAACTCAGTGGCTGCTACTGCCTACAGTCACAGGAGGGATTATGCTGAGGCCAGACGAATTGATTTATCCCAGAGGTACCAGAATTAGACCTTTAACCACCAAAGAAAACGTTGGAAGTAGTTTTCTTGATAAACGCTTGGCTTTCGAACTCGACTTTTACCAGTTAGACAAGAATACAGTTCTTTATTACCTGATAAGAACTCATAAGAATGGCGAATATAGTGTCTGTTGTTGTACCTCTGTTCGCCTCGGGCCTCTCAAAGCAGACGATATATCAGAGCCTGGTTACATCAAGGTATCACCGTCCCGCTATACCATTTTGAATATAGGGATTGACGAAGACTTTAGAGATTTTTTTCTGGGGCACTTGCTTCTTTTTCTGGTTGCCGTCAAAGCGTGCAGTGAACAATACCATTGCATTTATGTTGACCATCCTGCGCTGTCAGCGATAGATTTCTTTGTCAACCTGGGGTTTGTGCCAAACCAATCAACGGCAAGCACAGATACCACAAAGTATTGGAGTAACGAAGATCACAAAATAAAACGGGGATGTTTTGCATTTTTGTACAAGGAAGAAGATTTGTATCGTCAGGGGTTGCTTCATCATGTAACAGCGTTTCAGGAATTACATACACCCACAGGGACAGAGAGACACCAGTGTAATTGGTTTTGTGACAGCAGTAGGTTATATGGGCATCTTCGCGCTAAAGTTAAAAAAATATTTGAATTTTCCCCCCCTGAATTTACTCCTGCATTTTTACCTGATGATATCGGTGACCTGGCCTAGGAGCCTGTCGGACTAGTGCTTTCGAGCATAAAATTCACTGGTTGGACACATGTCTGATTGAGAACGCCCCCTGACACGGGCCGGGGGCGATAGGTGTTAATCCATTAATTCACTGGCAACAGCAACGACGTTTTCTTCGGTAAAACCAAAGTAGGCGAACAGGTCGCTGGCAGGGGCAGACTCACCATAGGTGGTCATACCCACAACGCGGCCATCGAGGCCAACGTACTTGTACCAGAAATCTTCAGAGGCTGCTTCAACGGCAACCCTGGCAGTGACTTCCAGGGGCAGTACCTTCTGCTTGTATGCAGCGTCCTGTGTATCAAACACTTCGGTGGATGGCATAGAAATCACACGCACTTTTCGGCCTTGCTCCGTCAGGTTTCGAGCCGCTTTTATCACCAGTTCCACTTCAGAGCCTGTTGCCATAAGAATCAGCTCTGGCAAGCCTTCACAGTCTTTCAGGATATAACCACCGCGGTCAATATCTGTCACCTGTCGGCTGTCACGGTGCATGCAAGGCAAACCCTGGCGAGAGAAAACCAACGCACTGGGGCCATCGGTACGCTCAATGGCGTGCTTCCAGGCGACAGCGGACTCAACGGTGTCACAGGGACGCCAGGTGTTCATATTAGGTGTCATGCGCAGGCTTGACAGTTGCTCAACCGGCTGGTGTGTTGGGCCATCTTCACCCAGGCCGATGGAGTCGTGGGTGTAGACAAAGATATTGCGCTGCTTCATCAGCGCGGCCATCCGCACGGCATTACAAGCGTATTCCATGAACACCAGAAAGGTGGCACCGTAAGGTACAAAGCCACCGTGCAGGGCAATGCCGTTCATTATGGCGCTCATGCCAAATTCACGTACACCGTAGTACAGATAGTTTCCGCTGGCGTCTTCTTTGCTGATGCCTTTGGAGCCGCTCCAGATAGTGAGGTTGGAACCCGCCAGATCAGCGGAGCCGCCGAGCAGTTCTGGCAGGAGGGGGCCGTAGGCATTGAGGGTATTCTGAGAGGCTTTGCGGCTGGCGATTTTTTCAGCGTTTGCCTGACATTCTTGAATATAGGCATTGGCCTTTTCAGAGAAATCAACGGGCAAATCACCGTTGACGCGACGGGTAAACTCAGCCGCCAGCTCAGGGTAGGCCACTTCATAAGCCGCAAATTTCTCCTGCCACCTCGCTTCTGCCGCCTGACCTTTTTCACGGCCATTCCAGGCACCGTAGATTTCCTGAGGGACAGTGAAGGGAGCGTGTTCCCAACCGAGGCGCTCACGGGTCAGCTTGATTTCATCATCACCGAGGGGGGCACCATGGCAGCTTTCTTTGCCTTCTTTATTGGGTGATCCGAAACCAATCACCGTTTTGCAGCATATTAAAGTAGGCTTATCCGTTTCCGCACGGGCAGCTTCAATGGCAGCAATAATGGCCTCGGGGTCATGGCCGTCAACAGCCGGAATGACCTGCCAGTGGTAGCTTTCAAAGCGCTTGACCGTATCATCAGTAAACCAGCCCTTCACTTCACCATCAATGGAGATACCATTGTCATCGTAGAACGCAATCAGTTTGCCTAATCCCTGTGTCCCTGCCAGGGAGCAGACTTCGTGAGAGATGCCTTCCATAAGGCAACCGTCGCCTAAAAAGACATAGGTGTTATGATCGACAACCGTGTGACCTTCACGGTTAAACTGAGCAGCCATGGCTTTCTCGGCAATGGCCATACCCACAGCGTTGGCAATACCCTGACCGAGAGGGCCTGTGGTCGTTTCAATGCCGGGGGCATAACCGTATTCCGGGTGGCCTGCGGTTTTAGAATGAAGCTGGCGGAAGTTTTTCAAATCCTCAATAGAGACATCATAACCGCTCAGGTGCAGCAAAGAATACAGCAGCATAGAGCCGTGTCCGTTGGAAAGCACAAAGCGGTCACGGTCTGCCCAATGAGGGTTAGTCGGGTTATGCTTCAGGTAGTCATGCCACAGGACTTCGGCGATATCTGCCATTCCCATGGGGGCACCGGGATGACCGGATTTGGCTTTTTGCACAGCATCCATGCTCAGGGCACGGATCGCATTAGCGAGCTCACGACGAGATGACATAGAAATCAGGACTCCTGATAAGGTCAGTCAGTTTGGTTTGGCCGCTATTCTAGACTGTTGGAAGAGGTTTTAGTACAACAAATGTCAAGGAGCCTGTCGGACTTAAGGCAATTTCGGCCTGAAATCCAGAAAGTGCGAGAAAGTGCGAGAAAGTGCGGCCATATTTTCCGATGAATTTGCTTAAATAGGTCAACTATTCGCACAAATTGATCGAAAATTCTGACTCGCCCTACTGAATTTTATGCTCGAAAGCTTAAGTCCGACAGGCTCCAGGAGTCACGATAAAATGCCCAAGTCTGAGAGTTTCAGCCGGGCTACATTTGAAGCTGGTTACGCTTGATTCGAATCAGATTTTCAAGCTCTGACCGACGTTTAGCTGGAAGTAGCTCTGTCTTTGCCAGGATGCGTTCAATCCTGTTTGTTGAAGCTGGCGAGAGTGAATCGTTTAATAGCAACGCTTTAAGGCGGTTCGCCTTATTATTGGCGAGAGCCATACCGGTGTTTACCTTGCCCAGAAGCTCAATTTTGATGTGATTACTCAGTGCGATATCGCCGTTAAACGTTTGGTCAAAGGCACCACAGGTTAAATCCCGCAAGAATCGGTGGGCATCATTACCCTGTAGTTGTTTACCCAGGGCTTTTAATTGGGGTTTGCTCAACTGCCTGGCCTGCTCAAAATCGTAATGACTCTTTTGTTCAGGTGTTTCACTGGGAGGCTCGGGTAAGTTCTGGATAATTTGTTCAATAGATTCAGGCGCTTTAAAAGGTTGCCCGGCCACTGCTTTGTTCATAACGGGCCTTGCTGTGTGCAACTGACTGGCCTGCTGTCGTTTTATTCGGTGCCTGCTCATTTTCGGTTCAACGCCAAAGTGGTTTTCTACGCTTCGTCTGTTGATAGGTTTTTTCTGAGGCTTGGAAGACGCTTGCTTTAAACCTAACAGCTTTTTTAGTAAGGGCCGGACGTTGATAGCGCGAGATTTTCCTGCAAACGTTGTTCTGATGGCGTGTTGAAGTTGTTGGGTAGTTTTTGCAATTGCCGTTGTTACCCTGTTGATATTGTTATTCATCGACTATCTCCCTAAGGTTCATGAACTTATCGGCCAACTACCGGCTCAGTTCACTTTTATCCTCCATTTATCAATAACAACCGCCCATAAAAGCGGCCTGTTTTGGGTTTTTCAGACAAGATCATAAACAGCTTTTCAGAAGGAGTTCGATCTGTCTGGCAGGCACCGCCGGGTATATCGAAATATTTTGATATACCCGGCGGTGCCTGCTAGACTCGTTTCACATCACCTCAACAGGAGCAGCACTTGCCAGAGATCACAACCACTGATCAGCTCGCCACCTTCGGAAAAGCTTTTGGTGATAAGCTTCGCCTTAGCGTTTTGCGGGTATTGCGTACTGAATCATTGGGGGTACTGGCCCTTAGTGAGGTGTTTGGTATGCGCCAGCCCGCCATGAGCCACCACCTGAAAGTGTTGTTGCAAGCGGGATTGGTCACCACGCGTAAGGAAGGCAATACCATCTTTTACCGACGGGCCCTGCCCCCAGCCAATAGTTGCCATGAAGGGATTATTCGCGCCTTTTTTACTGCTGTGGATCGCACCGGTTTGTCTGAAGAATTAACAAAAAGACTTAACAGCATCCAGCAGCAACGTGCTGAGCAGTCACGGCAATTTTTCGTCCGCAACGCCGACGTGCTGAGCAAGCAGCAGGAGCTTATTGCTGACCATGGGCTTTATGCAGAAGGTATGACGATACTTCTGGGGCAAACAAGCTTTCCGGCCAGCGCTCTGGCAGTGGAAATCGGGCCGGGTGAAGGGGCTTTTTTAAAAACGCTGAGCCAACAGTTTGCCAGGGTTTATGCGGTGGATAACTGTCAGACTATGCTGAGGTGCTCGCAGCAACGGGCCAATGATGAAAAACTTGACAATGTTAAATTTCATCTTGGTGAAATTCACGAGCTGGATAATCTTAACAACCAGTGTGACTGCATAGTCGCTAATATGGTGCTACACCATGTGCCGAGTCCGGCAGCAATGATTCCAAGGGCTTTGGCGTTGCTAAAGCCGGGAGGCAGTTTCCTGGTCAGTGAGCTGTGTCGCCATGATCAGGAATGGACACGTTCCTCCTGTGGCGACCTCTGGCTGGGGTTTAGCCCGGAAGAGTTGAGTCAGTGGGCTGAGCAGGCAGGTTTTATTAATTGCGATGCCCAGTATCTGGCATTACGCAATGGTTTTCAGATTCAAGTCCGGCGTTTTACCCGCCCTGCTTGAATGTCAGTGTGCAAAAGACAACTGAGGCAAAAGACAACTATGGCAGATTACTCACTGTTCACTTCTGAGTCTGTATCTGAAGGGCATCCTGACAAAGTGGCGGACCAGATTTCCGACGCGATTTTGGATGCCATCTTGAAAGATGACCCGGAAGCACGTGTTGCTGTTGAAACAATGGTGAAAACTGGCATGGTGATTGTTGCCGGTGAAGTGCGCACCAATACTTATGTTGATATTGAAGAGCTGGTACGTAACGTCGTTACCGACATTGGCTATAACAACGGCGACCTGGGTTTTGATGGTGAATCAGTGGCGGTAATGAACGCCATTGGCAAACAGTCTGTGGATATTGCCGTGGGTGTTGATGAAACTCACGCGCGTGAACAGGGAGCGGGTGATCAGGGCCTGATGTTTGGCTATGCCACCAATGAGACACCTGTGCTTATGCCTGCGCCAATTTACTATGCCCATGAACTGGTTAAACGTCAGGCACGGCTGCGGAAAAATGGTACCCTGCCATGGTTACGGCCAGACGCCAAAAGTCAGGTTACGTTGCGCTATGATAGCAAGGGTAATGTCCGGTGTGTGGATGCTGTCGTTTTATCTACACAGCATAACCCGGGTGTTTCTCAACAGCAGATTGAAGAAGAAGTGCTGGAGCATATCATCAAACCCGTGCTCCCTTCTGAGTGGTTGCACACTGAAACCCGCTTCCATATTAACCCCACTGGTATCTTTGTGATTGGCGGCCCCGTGGGTGACTGTGGCTTGACGGGCCGTAAAATTATTGTGGATACCTACGGTGGCATGGCGCGCCATGGTGGCGGCGCATTTTCTGGCAAAGACCCTTCCAAAGTTGACCGTTCTGCTGCTTATGCAGGGCGCTATGTGGCGAAAAACCTGGTGGCCGCGGGTATTGCTGATCGCTGTGAAATTCAGGTGTCTTATGCTATCGGTGTTGCGGAGCCTACCTCCATCTCCGTCAATACCTTTGGTACGGGTAAAATTACGGATGAAAAAATTGTAGAGTTGGTGCATGAGTACTTTGATTTACGCCCACGTGGCCTTATTGAAATGCTTGATCTTAAACGTCCCATTTATCAGGCAACCGCCGCTTACGGTCATTTTGGTCGTGAAGAGGCTGAGTTTAGCTGGGAGAAAACCGATAAAGCCGAAGCATTGAGAGTTGCCGCCGGGCTTTAAAAAATAAAGGCTCCTCACCAGTCCATAACAGGAATAATTTGGGGTGGTGATGTATTCTCAGAAACTGTCTTAAACGTCCCTGTGGTCCTGTGGTCCTGTGGCCCTGGTCAAATCGTTCAATGCGGCATGAGGGCTTGTGTGGGGAGCCCGAAGGGCCAGTTATTATTTGATAATCCAGTTTTCAAGTGGGCTTTGGTTGAGTTGGCAAGTCATTAAGCTGTTTCATTGGGTTTTTGACGGGGAGTTGCCATCTTTGTGAAAACGCAGATTTACTGTTTGCAATGGATTTCCCTCTTTGTGGGATGATAGCCCGGATATTTCATAAACATGCTCCTGGCCTTGCTTGCTCCTTGCGGCTCTAAGGGAGTTTTGCTCAGTCGACCGTACTCCCCGGTACGGCGCTCC
>NZ_JAVLSP010000132.1:0-7206 GCF_031528575.1 Candidatus Sororendozoicomonas aggregata | reverse complement strand
TCGTCAAATAGCCCCACTATTATCCTCAGAAGCAGAAATTTTTATCCTCAATTTCTCGTAATCCTCGCTACGGGCGCTATTCTCGGTCAGGCTCCTGGTTTCAAGGTGGCTAAGACGGCTTCTTACTGAACGGTGACCTCACCACAAAGACTGGTATTGACAGCCGCTTTCACCTGTTCCGATTGAAAACCCTGGGAAAGCAGGTAGTGTAGCTTACAAAATAGCGCTTCAGGGGTTGTATCGCAGGCACTGACCAGCCCGGCATCGGCCAGTGCGGTCCCTGTGCCGTACACCCCCTGGCTTACACTGCCTTGATAACACTGACTAACATTCACGATCACCTTGCCTGCGGCGGTGGCTTTTGAGAGGGTTTTTAGTAACGACTGATCCTGATCGGGTCCGTTCCCGGCCCCATAAGTCTGTAAAATAAAGGCTGAAAACGGCTGATCAAGCAGGGCAGACAGATACTTTGCGCTGATGCCCGGAAAAAGGGAAACAGGCGCTGCGTGGGGGGCAATATCACAGGCCAGATTAAACGATGTCGCGGGCTTTGATGACCATAACAACTCCTCGTTAACAGCCAGCGCGGTGTCCAGCGTACCGAGCCAGGGGGCATTGGGCGAGTCAAAAGCGGCTGGGGCAGATGTGTGGATTTTTCGACTGCGATTCCCACGCAGGATACGCCCGGCAAAATATAAGCAAACTTCTTTTATTGTCTCCTGTTCAGCGACAGTCAGCGCACCCATAACATTATCAAGGGCGTCTGTGTCAGGCTCGCATAAGGGGATCTGTGACCCGGTGACGATCACCGGCTTTCCCAGACCCTGTAGCATAAAAGACAACATGGAACTGGTGTAAGCCATGGTGTCAGTGCCATGCAATATAACGAAGCCATCATATTGCTCATAACGGTTGCTGATATCTGCCGCAATAACCTGCCAGTGGGCCGGTTGAATATTGCTCGAGTCAATCAATAAAGGGTACTCAAACAGGTCAAAGGCCGGTAACTGCGCTAAAGTCGCCTCTGGCAATTTTTTCAGTAACAGCTCAAGCAGATTATTCGTTGGCACATAACCTTTGTCAGTGAGCACCATGCCAATGGTGCCACCGGTATAAGCAACATATATTTTTTTAGACATAATAAGCCTGATGTTCATAACTCATAGATTGAATCTTATCATAGTCATCAAGGGATAGAGAGCGTGGTAAGGGGTGAAAACTCCCGGCAGTGGAGAAAGCGTATTTCTGTACCGGGTGATATTAATTCCATCATCAGATTATTTTTTTAAATATCTGATGCAGGATTGAAATCAACGCTATAGTGGTTAGGGAATTTTACTTTCTGATAAAAAGGTTTTTTAATAATGATGTCACCTCTCCATAGATTAATCGTGTTTCTTTCTTTTATTGTATGGATAGGTAGCCCCCCTTTTGCCTCTGACAAAAATGAGGGTGATACAACAAACAGCGGTGTTACTCAACAGAAAAACACAGTCCCTTCACATTTTAACTGTAAGAAGTGCAACCTTTTTGTCATCACAGCATCGAGGGGGGAGAATGACAAATTTTATTATTATGGGTATTGTCAGACCTGTATTACCGATGCTTTAAGGGACAGGGTGTTACATATTTTTCAAACACTTCAAGAAAAAACTGACGGGAAAATGTTTCTGTTTGGCTCTGAGGCATTTGACCGGCTGACGCCCAAAAAAATCTATATTGATGGCAGCAAAGAGACAAATAGAATAAAAGGGCTTGATTTCACCTTTGCGGATAAAGCGATGGCAAAGCAGTTTCTCAATAATCTAAAGACTACTGTTTTCTCTGATAAAGGCATTGTGCACGGAGACTGGCTCCCTGGTGTTATCAATGCCAGTGATTTTGAGATTAAGGTATTACCTTTATTGTCAGACGCCGAAAAACACCCTGTTAATAACGGCGATCATCAAGCTGGGCGCTTTCCTGAGTGCTTACTTGGGTTAAATCAGAGTATTGAACAACTGGAAATTATTTATACGCCCTATGAAAAAACACTGATTTCTGTCAATACTGCACTGAAGCCTATGTGGCTGTCGGAATTAACGTTTGATCATCACTTGGGTATAACCAATCTGTCTCTGTTAGCCAAAGATCGGGCAGGGTTTGGTAACAGAAATATGAAGGTATTGTCCATTTATGGGCATTTAATGCTGGAAAGCTTAACCTTCAGCGAAGAACAACGGCAATTAGCGGCATCACTGCAAGGCGGTGCACGCGGTAACAACAGAGCATTAATCAAAAGTCTATTCGATCATACTGAAAAAACACATACCCTATGGGAAAAGCACCGCCCTTATTATGAAAAAATAACAGCAGAGGATGCAGGAGATAATGGTGCTGACAAACTGCTAAACAGCGCGCGGGCCGCAAAAGAGCAGATCACGACACTCTGTTTGGCCTATATTGAGGAAGAACAAGAACGGGTAAAGATCGCTGGCAATAGCCCAGATCAAAAGGAAGATGCTGATACCCCTTCGATAACATTAACAACGCTAACAAAAGAGTCTGACCAAAAGCCTGGCACCAGCGAGGGAGCAGAGGCTACCCAATGCCCTGACGAGGTAACACAAGGCGTTTCTGGTGTGCAGGCATGTCACCCTGCTGATGCTGATGGTATGGGCAACCAGACAGAAACCAATGCAACAACAAGCGCCTCCACAGAAGTGGCTTTAGCCGAGTCGGGGGCGACAAAAAAGAAAAAATCCCGAAAAAGACCCCAAAAAAAATCGACCCAAGCTGACGGGCATGACAAAGAGAGTAAAGAGAGTACTGCCAGTGGTGAGACTGTCACTGATGCAAACATGGCGGCAAAACAGCCTGTTAAACCTGCGACAGAGAACAGCCGGGCCACAGAATCACAAAAAAACGGTTCGGAACCTGTCAATACCCCATTCGCTTTGCAATTAAGAGCATCAAAAACATATTTGGCAAAAAGGGCAAGCCGATTTTTCAAAATAAACTGGCTTAGGATGGCAGGAAATCAGAAAAAATTAGCCAGTGGCTATGAAAAAGAATTTGAAGAAGAAGAGGAATTATTTATAGCTAGATTTAAAGCGTTCGAGTCAGAAACAAAATTACTGTTCACGTTAGAAAAGCCATTAAACCAGGGTGTCTACGAGAAATTTTTAGCATTAAATTTTGATCATTTAACACATTTTTACGAAAAAATTATTTCATTGGGTGAGGCACAAAAAAAATCATTGAGGAAAAATTATTTCTTAAAGTATGTTGCTGAAAAGATTAAATGTTTTTTTGTCGACACAACCATTTTGTCACAAAATATTGTCCGATTTTATGACACGCGAGAAATAACTGAAATAGGTTTTTATCCTTGGGTACAAAAATACCCGTGTGTTTTTACATTGGACCTGTTACTGATGCTGAATGAGATAAACAATCTCAGTATCATCTACAATGGAGATTTTTATTTTAATAAAGATGAGGAAAATAAAAAGAATTACCATCACTATCTCTTTTTCAACACTATCTGCTGTGCTCCAGACCTTTATCCAGATTTTGATGAGCAATGTGCCAGGGAAATGGTTAAACTTATCGCATTTTCAATTCCAAGGTATGTAGAATCAAGGCTTGATTTTTCTGGAGACGCTATTTTATTTTTTAAGGGGCTTGCGAAGACGGTAGAATTTGACTGTTTTTCTGTCAATGAAATCATCAGACATGTCCACCTGGCTGGCGATATATTATCTATTGAGCGTGGCGGTAAACTTGGGAAGGTCGACGATAAGGAATGTACTGCCTTTATACTGCAGTGCATGGATCAATTCATCCGCCTGGTGGAAGAAGGTCACCGGGAAAGCGCTAGCGGGCTATGCGATGCTTTCTCCAAAGCCCTCGACCGATGCTATCAATTTAACCTTGAAGAAAAAGATACGCTGAGAAACCGATGGACAGCACTTCGGTTGGATCTCGAAAACAGAGAACGATTTAAAAAAGAAGCCGAAGAAGCATCAGCTAATGCGGCTTATCAGGAGATCTGGGATGAGGAAACAAAACAGGAGGCGATATTATCAGCGCAAAGGGCAGCGGCTTATAAAAAGCATATCGAAAATCATCAATGGGAGAGGTATGACGGCGATGAACCAACGGATCAGCAAAGTGACGAACCAACCGACCAGCAAGGTGATGACCTGATTGAAGAAGAGCCGCTGTACCGTGAAAGAATAACAGCAGCAATACTGATGGCTGCCGATGCGCTGTCTGAGAGAGGAAAACAGCAAGCCAATAACCGATCAATCAACAGCATTAAAAAAGCCAAAAAATTTTTCAGGGACGCTATAGCGAAAACAGAGGAAGTGGACTGTGCGCATGACCTGCTCAAAGCCAGGATACTGGTGATTAAGGCTAATTATAGAATGTACCAGTTGGAATTCTGTGATCAGTTTTTTCAGCAGGTGCGGTCACTCAGGGAGCGCGTCAAGTCATACCGTGAAAAAATGGTGATTCGTAAGAGTTCAGGCATCAGAAAACCACCCGCATTCCCCAAACACCAGGATCTGGTGGATAAAAAGATAGAAACTGAACGATTATTGACTATGTATTCAAACGGTGACTGCCCCATCAAGAAGGCCATAGCAGAACAAGAAAACGCCATTAATCTCATAATGGATTATTGTACCCATGTTCAGGATAGCCAGGATTTACTCAGGACACTGGTTACTGAGATAGAGGCAATAAAGTTCCATAAGAAAAGGTTGTTAACAATACTGAATATTCTTAAAGAAACAGCCACAATGCTCAGTGAAACCGTTAAAAAGCGCCGTGAATTAAAACAAATGCGAAAAAAGGATGATGCCGCAAGGGGCGTGAAGGTGAACGCCGATGTGAAGCAGCTAACAATGACCCCTGAAGAGCTTATAGAGCAACTTAAACAACTCAAGGAAAACGAGTGTGAAACCGCTGAGTCTCTCCTGCGTAATAGTCTCGGTAGTATTGATACACTCAATGCTATGCTCCCCGCAGACGCGCCTTAAGGCCAGATAATCGTGCTGTGGCGGTTTGGGTCGCATCAACAAGGAGTTTTTTGCGGCAGAAAAGGTCAAGTTTTTTTTTCGCACGGGTGATGCCTGTATAGATCAGCTCGCGTGTTAAAACCGGGCTAACCTTATCGGGCAGCACAACAGCAGCATGGTCGAACTCTGACCCCTGACTTTTGTGTATGGTCATGGCATAAACCGTCTCATGGGCTGGCAGCCGACTGGGCAACACAGTTTTTATGCTACCGTCGGGCATGC
This sequence comes from Candidatus Sororendozoicomonas aggregata, assembly GCF_031528575.1. Taxonomy (NCBI): domain Bacteria; kingdom Pseudomonadati; phylum Pseudomonadota; class Gammaproteobacteria; order Oceanospirillales; family Endozoicomonadaceae; genus Candidatus Sororendozoicomonas; species Candidatus Sororendozoicomonas aggregata. Next base: position 1,915 of record NZ_JAVLSP010000132.1, on the reverse strand, counting down.
CAAAGATAACACGTAAACGTCCATCGTTGTCATTTAAGGCAATACCTATATCCCCGTTATAAAGCCCGAGGTCATGGCTGTTTTGCGTCACCAGCACGGGACGCCCTTCATACCAGAGCCGGTCTTGTGCGATCAGCTGTTCACGGATCAGTGATTGCTCAATGGCCATATTGAGCCCCGAAACACCGTATTTGCCTTCACGCAGGGCACACAGCAGTTGAAACTGCCCAAATGCCTGCAATATCTCCCCATATGAACGCCCTGAATGAATCTCCCCCAGGTAAGCGCGATAACACTCCGTACACAATGCGATCAGCGTCTGATAGTCTGCCTCATCGGTACTATAAAGCGTAATATCGTTAAAACCACTGCTAAACGTCCGCTTCAGGGCTTTAATATTTTTGGTATTGATGGCGTTAGCCAATGAGCCTATACCTGAGCGTTGATCAAAACGGTAGCTTTTCTCAAGCAGACATAAATTGTCATTGATGGGGCCGGGCGTATCGGCTGTATAGGGTTTTTTCTCAAGGGGAAAACCCGTTAATCGCGTCAGTCTGGTCGCTGTGGCAACAGAGTAACCGCCTTCAGCCGCTTCACAAATATCACCCAATACGCTCCCAGCCTCTACAGAGGCGAGCTGATCCTGATCGCCAAGTAAAATCAGTCGGGCATGATCAGGCAGCGCCTCTAATAAACGACTCATCAATGGCAGATCAATCATTGACGCCTCGTCAACCACCAGTATATCCAAATGCAGTCGGTTATGCTGATGATGGCGAAAACCCCTGTTACCGGGCAGAACCTCCAGTAATCGGTGAATGGTTCCCGCTTCGGTAGGAATGGCTGACGTTACCGCCTGATCACAGTCCAGTGAATCAATGGCGGCACCAATGGACTGCGTTAACCGCGCGGCAGCTTTGCCGGTGGGAGCCACCAGACGGATAACCGGTAACGCGGGCTTATGAAGGCTGAGTTCTACCAGCATGGCCAGTAATTTTGTTACCGTGGTTGTTTTCCCGGTCCCAGGGCCCCCACTGATAAGAGTAAAATGCTCCATAGCCGCCTGTGCTGCCGCAATTTTCTGCCAATTCAGGCAGTATTTGCCCGGAATCAGTTTATCAAGGTCGGTAAGATCTTCAGGCTTTTTGGCCCCGCTCAGACACCGATAAATAGAGGGCCAGTCCAGCCGGTCGGCGTGTTTGATATCGAGCCATTTAATTAAGGCTTCTTTTTGAGCAGAGGGCTCTTTCAGTGGGGCACACTGCGTATAAATAAACGTATATTGACGTTTAAATAGCCGATCGAGAATTAAACTCGCTGCTTCACTATCAACCTCTGCCTGTTTTTGACAGCGGATAAATGCCGCCACTTTGATTTCGTATAACCAGTAGCGATAGAGATAGAGGCGGTTATTATCGAGCACCAGCGGTGTTGGTGTCCTTCCGTCACCGACAACAGGGGACTGCGTGAGATGCTGAGGCCACTGATCAACGGGCAGGCCAGATTTTGACACTAACTGTGCGCTGATCTCTTCAGCGCCCTCGATGAGCTGATGGGATTGCAAAGCGGCAAAGGAAAGGCAGACATGCCCCTGACCTAACTGATGACTGACCAGGGCGCTACACAGTAGCATTACCGGATTTACCGGATCAGTGTGATGAAGCTGCCCAATAAATCGGGCAAACTGATAGTCAATCGGTCTGATCAGTCCCTCAACGCTCATTGTCTTCAGCATGTCCAGCATGGTTGTTGTTACCTGGGTTCTTCACTGCCTGAGTTGTTAACCGGTAGTCAGTTGGTAAACGACAGTTATCATTACTAGTAAGAAGCAGTCTTAAAAGTCATGCTCCTACTGCGGCTACGATAAATGGGTCTAAAAAGTCGCTTTTGTTCGTCAAATAGTCCCGCTATTCTC
>NZ_JAVLSP010000131.1:0-7227 GCF_031528575.1 Candidatus Sororendozoicomonas aggregata | reverse complement strand
TCCAGGCTTCCATTTCAAAGTGTGACAACTTAGAAATCTACTGACAGCTGTCTCACATCTCAAGTTTTAGCCTGTTGCACTTATTGTATTACTCCAGCGGTACTTCATAGCTATATATCTTATTTTTTAGGTAGCTATTAAATTGAAATTTTACTTTTGACAAATTGGCTAATAGTCTGGATCAATTTATAAGCCGGTGGGTATATCACCACCATTGATCGTCTCCAGTTTAACTGCCGATAAATAAACAGCTCTTTTCTAATTTTTTTTCTACAATGATCTGACGCCTCTGACAGTTTACCCCAAGGATGCCCAGATGCACGGTGCAAGCTATAGATGATTCCACACTTTAGCAAGGTGCTGTATTTTGACTGATTACTTGCTATACGCGTTAAAAAATTCTCTAAACGCTGGTAATGGTCATCACTTAAATTTCTGGTCACGCTGTCTCTATTCACTCTGTAACCATAGAGTGATTCTCTTATACTGTAGACAGAATGCGCCTTTTGATAGAGGGGAGGAATAACCATAAGATCTTCACAGAAAGCAACACCCTCAGGGAAAGAAACCCCCTCAAGTAATGTTTTTTTATAGCAGCGTGACCATGAAAACCACAGTGAGGATGCGAACACCGAGCCTATTACATCATCAATATTATTATATTCCTCCTTATTGTGTGTAGTGATCATTTTCCCGACATAATCATCACTAAACCGGTTAAACCCAAACTCAATAATATCGGGTGAGCCTGACTCAATCACTGAAAGAATTGAGGCAACGTAATGACTGTTGACTTTATCATCAGAATCAACAAAGGTGATATAGGCTCCTTTAGCAACGGATAAACCATAGTTTCTGGCAGAACTCACACCCTTATTGCTCTGTGATAACAGTATTAATTGTCCACTGTCTATTTCTCTTTTGTAATCATTATTAATAATAAACATCGAGTCATCCGGTGATCCATCATCAACAACAACAACTTCGACACCATGAACAACTTGCTCAATTAATGACTCCAGGCATTCCCGGATATATTTTTCAGCGTTATAGACTGGAACAATAACGGTTAGAAGTATACACTCACTCATTAATCAACCGACTTGCCTTTTACCATTTGAACGATTTTATGGTAAAGTTTGGGAAACTGATACCTTAAATTTTTCTTCATGACAAAACCAAATGAAAGACCATTTCTTAGTGCTTTGTATGACATGGTGAAAGAGGCCCCTTTTTTCTCACCCAGATAAGCAATAAGCTCCCACTCATGTATTTTTTTTTGTGCTAACTTTATTGTGGTTTCTCCCACCTGGAAAAACTCTAAATCGGCTAGCTTTTGATAACAGTCAACAACTGATCGCTTGGCAAAGATATTTCCTGACCCATAATGGCGGTCGTAAATATCCTCTTTACCATAATCAAAAGAAATCCCTCCCTCCCGGTAATAGATTAACGCTTTATCGATATAACCAATCTCCCCCAACAACAGGGCACGTATTGGCAAAACCCTGTCTTCATGCACAACCTCTGGATCAATAGGAGGAAACTCAGTGAATAGTCGCCTGGAATAACCGGTTGCAGCACCCACCGTGTGGGCATCATTTTCTATCGCACGGTGAAGATCATCATGGTATTGAGCACCCACCTTACGGACATCGCCTGTTAATGTACTATCTTCTGCCATCACAAAAGCATTACTGTGAACCAGCAGTTTTTTTTTATCACTTTTCAACCAACAGTTTGCCAGTGTTTCAGTATATTCAGGCAGTGAAATATCATCCCCGGCAGCACCAATAATAAACTCTCCCCTGGACAGGCTGACAGCTTTGCTAAAATGGGCGCTAATACCGCTATTTTCTGCGTTTCGATTGAGTCGAACGGTATGCTCACCCTTATAATTTTCAGCCATCTTTTCCATAATGGTGAAAGTGCTGTCTGTGGAGCAGTCATCCGTTAAAATAATTTCTAACGGTGAGTAAGTTTGAGAAAATGCTCCCTTAATCGCGGCTTCAATGTATGTTTCCTGATTATAAGCACAGAGAATAAAACTGACGACCGGCTTGCCTTCATCCAATGGTAGTTTACTTTCATTTATCATTATAATTCCTTTTCCTTACTCTTTATTCCTTATTAGTGATTCTTGTAGATTTTATAGAGGCTGAATAAAGCACGGACAGACATCAGGCAATAAACTATTCCAGAAAAAAGAAATGCTGTATTTAATGATAACCATCGGTTTGCAATGATACAGAATATACAACCTATAACCAGAATACTACTTTCCAGTATTGCTTTTCTTTCAAGTCGAAAACCGCTGATATCCCTTACAAAAACATAAGTATAAAAAACAGCAAAGACAAAGCTGGCAGTATAAACCCAGCCAATACCTGTCATACCGACATAATCAATAACCAATGCAACACCGGCAACAAACACTATACTCCACAGTACTGAGTCAGCAATAACATACCTGCCCTTACCGCGGGCTACCCAGACAAATCCCATGGACCAGGCCATCACTTTTAGCACAGTGCCCAGTGCCATCCACCGAAGCGTGTCAACGATGGGTAGAAATTCATCAGAATACAACACTGTCACCATCAACGGCGCCAAGGCAGCAACACCTAACAATAATGGGGTTGTTAGCCAGATGGCAATGACCATTTGTTGATTCACTGCTGTGTTGGTTAATGTATTTGAACGCACCAAAGCAGTTAATCTGGGATAATATTCTTTCATCATGGCGGTGAGGATAAAACCAACATAAATACCTGTAATTGCCCATGCCACCTGAAAAAGACCGACGGCCTCAAGCCCCAGGGTATTCATCACTTGACCACGGACATAAAGAATCACCGCACTATCGATCAGCACACTGAGCATGACTGGCAGGCCAAGCTTTAGCATGGCAGATGTTTCTTTTTTAATTGTCGTGTAGCAAACGGCCGCAGGTAGGTATCTGGTTTTCATCACATAATAAAAAGTGATGACGCTATTTATTAGCGGTACAGCAATGACGTAGACAATAATTCCTTCAAACTGGTAATACCAGGCAATGGCAATAGAGGCAACGGTACCGATTAAACTACTAAAGATGGTTATACGTGCAAGATCCTGGTAACGCCGCAAGCCATTGATAAAAGCTCTTTGAATACCACCGGCAACAGTGAACAACACACCAACGGCCAGTAGCTGTATTAACCATGCTTGCCCAGCATCACTGAACATCACGACTGCGATAGGGGTAGCAGCAAAAAAGACCGATACTGCTCCCACAGCACCTAATACAATGCCAAGGAGAATAATAACGGTTAATAAACGACCAATGCGACGCCTTTGCGCAGGGAGCGTTGCTGCCACAGACCGGGTCGCACTGGTGCCAGTTCCCATCTCAAAAAAGATAGATACTGTCGCCATAATATGATTGAGAATCCCAGCCAGACCAATCCCGGCAGGCCCAAGAATCATCGCCAATATTTTGGTGCGTATAATGGTTAAAATCATTTCAACCACAGACGATGAGCCTAAGAGCATTGTCGCTTTCAGGATCGTGTGGGGTTCTTTTTTATGACTGGCAGAGTGCTTTTCTTCAGATGAAGACTTTGCAACAAAAGTATTCAACGCAGTGTATCTTTTTAGGAGGGTTACGACTAAACCATAAGGGGCTAAACAGGAGTTTGATCAAGGTCTTCTGATAAGAATATCTTCCCGACGGTTGGCAAAGTGCAAATCCTGATGTTGGGGCATGACATAAGCATCAAATCCCTGTGCCCGGACACGCTGTAATACACCGAAGATAACAGCGTCATCTATTTTATTTTTTTCAACCTGATTGAAGGTAACATCAGGACAAGCATCGGTATTCATAAATGCCTGATGGAAACGTATGCCCTTATTGCTGGAGAAAAAGCGTTTTCGCATACTGACATTGGGAATATCGCCAATCAGGAAAACGCCGCCCTCTGCCAGCAAGTCCAAAGACTCATCAATAAATGACCAGATATTGCCTTCTTCAAAGACACACTGAAGCACACTGTAGCATAAAATAAAATTGACTTTTCCTTTGTAAGTATCCATCAGTGAATCAATTTTTGGGTAGTATCCGGCGTGCTTTTCTGTGATACCGGGTTCATCTGGTAATAAATCCAGCATTGCTTCATTATCCGCCCATAGCAGCTTACATTTTTGTTCAGAACAAACATCTTTCAACATGCGGGCAATATTGCTGCAACCCGGACCAATTTCCAGCGCAATACCCTTTTTTAAATGGCTGACGTCGCCTAATTTACCAATAATATCCTTAAAGATCGCTGCTTCCTTCCCTTGTCTATAGCTGTCAGGAAAGCCGACCTTTTCATGAATCGAGAGGCTATCATCTTTCGCCATCCGAACAAAATCATTAAACAATAATTTGCCAAACTTGGCATTAAGGTCACTCATCAATAACCTTCCTTATATTTTCTCAGAATTTATCACACATGTGTTAACAGCACTGACAATCTTATCGATTTCTTCTTTTGTCATCACAGCACTGACAGGCAGACTGACAACTTCTTCATGGAGCCTCTCGGTAATAGGGAGTTGCTGATGGGCTATTTCCTGATAAGCTGGCTGCTTATGGGGTGCCACCGGGTAATGGACAAGAGCCTGAATATTACAGTTATGCAATTGTTTAATTAAAACATCACGGTACTTCGCGCGTATAACAAATAAATGCCAGACATGGGATTCAGGTCTCTTTATGGTGGGTAATTGAATGTCAGGATGACAAATACGCGCCATATACTCATAGGCAACCCGACGACGCTCAATAATTTCACTGTCCAAATACTTGAGTTTGACCCGCAATAAAGCCGCCTGCATTTCATCAAGACGACTATTCACCCCTTTATAGATATGGTGATATTTTTTTTCAGAGCCATAGTTTCTCAACCTGTCAATAATTTTTGCAAGCGTTGTATCCGACGTGGTGACGGCCCCACCGTCTCCTAGTGCTCCGAGGTTTTTCCCGGGATAAAAACTAAACCCGGCGGCATCACCGAGGCTTCCGGCTTTTTTTCCCTTATAAAGCGCGCCATGGGCCTGGGCACAATCTTCTATCAGCTTCAACCCATGGGCCTTTGCCACACGACGCAGAGCATCCATTTCGGTCACCTGACCGTATAAATGAACCGCCATAATGGCTTTTGTTCTGGGGCTGATATGGTGTATTACATGGTCAGGGTTGAGATTAAAGGTCAATTGATCAGGCTCCACCAGCACTGGCTTGAGTCCGTTTTCTGAAATCGCCAGCAAGGAGGCAATATAGGTATTGGCACAGACAATCACTTCATCCCCTGCCTTCATTACTCCCATTTCCCGGTAGCCCCGGAGAATCAGGGAAAGTGCATCCAGCCCGCTGCCAACACCTAAACAGTGGGAGGTTTCACAGTACTGCGCAAAGGCTAACTCAAATGCTTTTAGTTCTTCCCCCAGGATATACCAGCCTGAGTCAATCACGCGCGTGGCAGCTTTAATCAACTCCTCACGGTATTGCTGATTGATGGTTTTTAAATCCAGAAACGGAGTCATGTTATCGGTAGCCTGTAAAAATCATGGACTAGACTTCTGCCGCCAAAACCTTCCTTCTGGCGCATTAATCCTTCATTCAACCGATGACCATTATTCTCTGTACTGACACCAAAACTAAGGCATCGATTTTCTTCAGCACAGGTGGCAATCAATGAAAAAATGACCTGATCGAGGGCACCACAGGTTCTTCCCTGTTCAGAGCTGGCAAGATATTGCGTATGAACGACAGTTTTTGTTTTGAATAACAACGAACCGGCCAGCAAAGTCTCACCATCAAATGCACCAATAAGTTGAATATTGTCAGGAAAGTTGGTTTTTAGCCGGACAAGCTCTTCTACCGAATGAACAGGCACCGTGTCATGACACTTAAGCACTTCTGTCAACATCCGGTGATAGACGTCAAGATTTTCTGAATACCGAACCTGAACCTGCGCTTTAATCGCTTTTTTACAGTTCCTTTTAAAGTTGCTGCTGCCCGCGACTTCACGCTCAGGCGTTATGACACAGGAAAGATCACGCCGGTACAGCTGCGCTTTCATCCGGTAAAGGGCATAGAGATCTTCATCAGCGGGCAACTGGTGATAAATTGTCGGCATCGCTTTGTAGTAAAGTGTTTTGATACCCTGTTGCTGGAAGTAACTGACTATGCTTTCAAACAGAGCCAGCATCGGTGCCGCCTTCATGCGACGGTCGGTGATCAGTCCACCATAGCTTAAGCCCTGGTGGGAGTGAATCTCATCATCCACCTGATTAGCGGGCAGTACTGCGACCAGCGTATTTTTCTGGAAAACCATCAGGGAGTGGTCATCAAACCGCTGCTGGTGGTAGTCCATATACCCACGGTCAAATAAAAACGTGCCATTTTTAGATTGCTCAATAAAGCTATTCCATTGTGCTTTATCTTCTGGTTTATAACGCTTGATTATTAACATTATTCTTTTAACAGTACCGATTGCGCCATAGGGAGAACCGTTGACTTCACCTCAATGGCTAAAAACTGATTTTTCCCAAAGCATTAACCACGTTGAAAATGCTATGCATGAACCTGCTCAATAAAATCATCATATTCCCGAATATAATCTGACTCATCGTAATACTCACTCGCCAGCACCATCAGTACACAGTCGTCGGTAAAATCAAACATCTCTCGCCAGAGGATATTGCTGATATACAGGCCTTTATGGGGAGAGCTCAATCGGGTAGTACTCCTAGAGTGCCCATCATCCAGTAAAAAAGTACAGGCTCCTTTCACGCAAACCGCCACCTGCTTGAGCGTCTTATGGGCATGAAACCCACGTCGTACATCCGTGTCTGTGCCAAACAGATAGTACACACGCCTGATGGTAAAAGGGATATTTTTATTTTCTTCCAGAGAGACAAGCCCTCCGCGATAGTCAGAGAGGTCTTTAAAATCAATTAATACAGGATTCATCGCTTTTTGCTTTCCCGGGCTATTTATTATTTTTACTGTTAGCAGGCTTTTAGGGGCCTTTCGGACTTATGCTTTCGAGCATAAAATTCAGTAGGGCGAGTCAGAATTTTCGATCAATTTTTGCCAATAGTTGACCTATTTAAGCAAATTGATCGGAAATTCTGGCCGCACTTTCTCGCGCTTCCTGGATTTTAGGCCGAAATTGTCTTAAGTCCGACAGGCTC
>NZ_JAVLSP010000130.1:0-7258 GCF_031528575.1 Candidatus Sororendozoicomonas aggregata | reverse complement strand
TCAATTTGCTTAAATAGGTCAACTATTCGCACAAATTGATCGAAAATTCTGACTCGCCCTACTGAATTTTATGCTCGAAAGCATAAGTCCGACAGGCTCATAGTCACCGACCTGGCTCTTAAGGAGGAGACTTTACATGCGTCCAAAACGTTTTATTGCCGGTGCGGTGTGCCCATCTTGTGGCGCAATGGATACGGTACGCACCTACACCCACAGTGGCAAAGAGCACCGTGAATGTGTTGATTGTCGTTATTCCGATGTGATGAATTTTGAATCTACCCTTGAGGGAGAGCTGCCCGAAGCACGTATTGATCGTGAAGAACGTGTTCCGGATAATACTGTGGATATTATCCGAATTGTTGATCATTAAAGCATTGAAGCAGTGGCAGGGCAAAAATCACCGATAAACTAGCCCGGATATTTCATAAACATGCTCCTGGCCTTGCTTGCTCCTTGCGGCTCTAAGGAAGTTTATGAAATATCCGGGCTAGGAGCCTGACCGAGAATAGACTGCGCTACTGCGGTTGCGATAAATTGGTCTAAAAATTCCTGCTTCTTCGCCAAATAGCCCCGCTATTCTCCTCAGAAGCAGAAATTTTTATCCTCAATTTCTCGCAATCCTCGCTAAGGGCGCTATTCTCGGTCAGGCTCCTGGCATTTCTGCGAAGACAAACACGTCACCACGGCCTCGCCTTTAATAAACGACTCAGGAATTATATTTTCACAGCCACCAGCCTTACCCTGCTTTCACGCGCTCAGCTCCCGATTTATCCCTGGCAATAGCACTTTCAATCAACTCAAGGGCTGTCCGGTGACAGGGAGAGAGAGCCGCATTCGAGTCCGCTTTTGGCTGGGTTCTATCACCCCATTTAATCGTAGCCGCAGCAGATGTCAGACCCGCGCCAAATGCGCAGGTCAGCAAGTTTGCTCCTCCATGGATACAACCCGCTGCCAGGGCATCACACAACGCAATAGGGATAGTCGCTGCCGATGTGTTGCCGTAGCGCTCAATATTAACGAAGGTTTTTTCAAGGGGAACCCGCATTTTACTGGCAAGTGTATTAATAATACGAATATTGGCTTGATGGGGAATCACCAGGTCAATGTCACCGATACTGAGCCCACTGTCTTCCAATACCTGGTGGGAGAGCTGCCCCATTCCTGCAATAGCCCGTTTAAAGATTTCTTTGCCTTCAAACTGTAAAAAGAACTCCATGGCGTGAGGATTTTCCCTGTCCATATTGGTGCCAAAACCATCGACTTTAAGGAAATCCCTGCCATCCGGGTCATTATGTGTCTGGTAACTTAATACGCCGGTAGGGGTATCTGAGTCAACGGCTTCCAGTATTACAGCACCAGCGCCATCGCCAAAGAGGACAGCTGACTCACGTTGTGTCCAGTTAATAAAAAAAGACAACCGTTCAGCACCCACTACCAATATCTGCCGGGATTGCCCACTGCGGATTTGCCCGGCAGCCAAGCCGAGCGCATAAAGAAATCCAGAGCAAGCCGCGTTCATATCAAAAGCACCACACTGAGCACCAATATTAGCCTGAAGCGTACTGGCAACATTGGGTATCAGCGTATCAGGAGAAGCAGTTGCCAGAATAATTAAATCCAGATCTTTGCCTGTAAGACCGGCAGCGGCTAATGCTCTTTTAGCTGCGACAGTAGCAAGCTCAGAAGTGCTGACGTGGCTGATATGGCGCTGGCCGATACCTGTTCGCGGTCGTATCCATGCATCGGATGTATCGATCACCGTTGACAGGTCATCATTGGTCAATACAGCAGGGGGAACACACTTTCCCCAACCCGTAATCTCGGCATAGCGCATAATGAATTATTCTCTCTCACAATAATTTATTCCTGTTAATAGGTACTATGCCTCGTGCTTCACACTGGTTCAACGATTGGGTAACAAATTGTTAATAGTTAACCTTTGTGACAAATCACTGACAAGTATTTCCAAAATCTTCGCTTATATCAGTATTTTTACTACTCTTACCCTCAGGCAAAATGTATTCAGGCTGTCCGCAAGCTGTTTCATGAAATTTTCCGGCTTTTACTTTTTATTCAGCCAGAAGCCTTTATTGCCTCTTGTCGTGCTTTTTTCCAGGGCACAGGCCAACAACCAAGACACTAGGAGCCTGTCGGACTTAAGACAATTTCAGCCTAAAATCCAGGAAGTGCGAGAAAGTGCGAGAAAGCGCGAGAAAGTGCGGCCAGAATTTCCGATCAATTTACTTAAATAGATCAACTATTCGCACAAATTGATCGAAAATTCTGACTCGCCCTACTGAATTTTATGCTCGAAAGCATAAGTCCGACACGCTCCTAGGAGCCTGACCGAGAATAGCGCCCGTAGCGAGGATTACGAGAAATTGAGGATAAAAATTTCTGCTTCTGAGGATAATAGTGGGGCTATTTGACGAAGAAGCAGGAATTTTTAGACCCATTTATCGCAACCGCGGTAGGGTAGTCTATTCTCGGACAGGCTCCTAGACAACATCATGATAGTATGGTTTTTTTATGTGGATAAATGAGCAGTTTATAGCAATGGGTAAGAACTTGCAGAGCTATACGCTCTGGGGCACGCAAGCGCTGATCATTATAGTGGTTGCGGCCGCGCTTGGCTATTTGGCCCGTCATGCCTTGTCTAAGTTCAGCTTGCGTATTGATAACAAAAAAACACCCTATTTGAGTGCTTTGTTACTATCTGTCAAGTGGCCACTGAATACGCTGATCCTCGTTTTGGCTATTGGTTGGTCATTATCATTATCCGCTTTTAATTTTCCGGTGTTCGAGGCCATCCCACTTATACAACGCTTAATCACTATTGTAATACTCGCCTGGTTTTTCCTGAGTTTTATCAATCACAGTTACCAACATCTTGAGGAAATGACGTTTAGTCACTCTGCTTTTGATGCCAACACCGCTGGTGTGATCTACAAGTTCCTTCAATTGCTGATCTGTATTGTAGCCGGGCTTATGCTGCTGCAAAGTGCCGGTGTTAGTATTTCCAGCTTGCTGGCTTTTGGAGGAATTGGTGGTCTGGCAGTGGGTCTTGCTGCCAAAGATATGCTGGCGAACCTTTTTGGTGGGCTTGCTCTTTACATGGACAGGCCCTTTCGTGTGGGCGAGAAAATCAAAGTCATGGGCACCGATATAGAGGGCTGGGTTCAAGACATTGGCTGGCGTAAAACACGTGTACTTAATTATGATCGACAACCAACTTATGTGCCCAATGCCTTGTTTGGTAATTCAGCAGTGATTAACCCTTCCCGTATTACCAACCGCAAAATCAGGCAACTAATTGGAATAAGATACCAGGACTTGGATCTGGTCAGAACGATTACTGAAAAAATCAGTCGGTATATTAATAACCACCCTGACATTGATAAAAAAAGACCCATTGAAGTTCGACTGGTGGAGTATAGTGCATCATCACTGAATATTCTGATTTACTGTTTTGTTGCCTGTAAGGACTTTGAAGAAATGCTCAAGGTACAGGAAGATATTTTATTAACGGCGGGAGAGATTATTCATGCCTGTGGTGCCGATATTGCCTTCCCAACCCGCACACTGGATGTTCAGTGGCCGTCTGCTAACGATAGCAAGGACACCTGAGGTGTAGCTGCTTGCAAATAAGATCGGTTTTGCCTGCAAACGAGGGCACATTTTTGCTCGAGTTAACTGAGAATGTACTCAAATTAAGTGAGAATAACCATCAATCCCCTATTTTCCAGGTCTACAGGCTGGTGCCCTGCGCCTGAAGCCGGGTCATGATTTCTTCCCTTTGTTTTGCTGGAAAGTTGAGCTTGCTAACCATGTAGAAGCATTTTTCTTTTCTATTCCAGGAGCCTGTCGGACTTATGCTTTCGAGCATAAAATTCAGTAGGGCGAGTCAGAATTTTCGATCAATTTGTACGAATAGCTGACCTATTTAAGCAAATTAATCGGAAATTCTGGCCTCGCTTTCTTGCGCTTTCTGGATTTTAGGCCGAAATTGTTTTAAGTCCGACAGGCTCCTAGGACATGGGTTCGACTCCCGCCGACTCCATTATTAATTATTTTATCTATCTAAAGAATATGATCTAAATAACGTAAACATTTAGCATCACCACCATTGGCTTGGTTTTTTATAAATTCTGTATGTTGAAGATTTGCATAATTATAAATACACAAATAGACTGTAAGTTGTTTGCATTGATTTTATATTTACTGGTTTTATATTACAGCCATTTTTTCATGCTTTTATTTCATCAAGGTTCCCCTATGCTTAATAAAGAACTGCTTGTTAAAAAACATTATCTAGAAGAACTCAAGCCTTTAGGACAGACTTTTGTTCAAGGCGATCAATCACCAGAAGTAAAAAAAATAAAAGAATGGCTGATGCTATGGGAGCTTATTGACAATGATGTATCCCAAGCCATTGAGCTCAATGAGGTCTTTGATGAGCAAGCAACAATTTTAGTTAAAGCGACACAAAAGTTTTTAAACTTACCCGTTACAGGTGAAGTTGATGCTAAAACCTGGTCAGAGTTTTTAATGCCACTGCGAAACGCTTTTGATCTAGATGTTCCTCAAACAATGGACTTACGACAACGGATGCGATATTTTGCCAGCCGCCACTTGCAATACCATGCCGCGGAACTCTTAGAAGATAATATCGGTCCTTGGGTACGCAGTTATATGATCGGCGGCTATGATGGTACCCGAGCTTATTGGTGTCAAGCTTTTGCTTCAACCATCCTTGATCAAGCATTCAGTAGCTTTGATAAGTGTTTTACCGATTATTATATTAACACCGATGCCTGTGAATATTTACGCCGTGATGCACGCAAACATGGTTTATTATACGATCACCAAGCGTTAAAAAGTGGTGAGTATGTACCACAAATAGGTGATATTGTTCTTTATTTAATTGGCGATAAAAACGAGGCACATCATACTGAAATTCTTTATGAAGTTTTGGATCAACAAAGTGGCAAAATGCGTACCATTGGTGGTAATACCAATTTTGTGGGCAGTCGCAATGGCGTTGGTGTTTTCTTGGTTGACCGTAATTTCTTAGCTCAAAATGTTGAAATCGTTAAACTGGTTGACATCTAAGCTTGACGCTAAAATTTATAATACTTTCTAGCATATGATGGCAGCTTTGGTACTTCTGTCTTTATCGCTACACAATTGGGTTGTTATTCCTGTCTAGCTTATTTTTCATACGCCTACCGTTAAAGCGCTGCTTAGCCGCTTAAAAGAACAACCCGACTTTACCTCTTTTAAGGGGATTACGACTGGTGCTAATCACCTCATAAATCACCGTACCCTCAGATACTTTTTAATCACTATTTGTATAAAAAATTCAGCCCTGAGCGAACGAGCTCTTTACAAGAAACTCAGCTGATTACCATTACCCAATGTGGTTAGAATTGATTGTCTGCAGGCAAAGCCGATCTTGTTTGCAAGCAGCTACACCTAACAGGGCAACAAAACCCCTGTAAAAAACTGACGGTTCATTTTTCAAAATGGCACGCTCGGGAGGATTCGAACCTCCGACCGCCTGGTTCGTAGCCAGGTACTCTATCCAGCTGAGCTACGAGCGCGTTACTTTTTTGCAGTTTCTATCTACTAGCTGGCGGTGAGGGAGGGATTCGAACCCTCGATACGCGCAAACGTATACACACTTTCCAGGCGTGCTCCTTCAGCCACTCGGACACCTCACCGCTGTCTGCCAGGCATTTGAACAACATGAATATTGTTCTAACCCAACGGGTGCCGAACTTTATAGTATTTTTTATATAAAAGCAAAAAAACATATACCTATAGTAGAACGAGCTTATTGAGTATAGCCCCTGGGAGCCTGTCGGACTTATGCTTTCGAGCATAAAATTCAGTAGAGCGAGTCAGAGTTTTCGATCAATTTGTGCGAATAGTTGACCTATTTAAGCAAATTGATCGGAAATTCTGGCCGCGCTTTCTCGCGCTTTCTCGCGCTTTCTAGATTTCAGGCCGAAATTGTCCTAAGTCCGACAGGCTCCCAGGTTTTGTCATAATCCCCGGGACTCACCGTCATCCGCACAAAGGTCGGCGAGGGAGGTTATTGCCCGTCGGCACAACAGCAGGAGCACCTTCAAAGCTGCCAGGGGACTGTTCACAAAAGATCATGGAGAGCTAAAAGCGCTCTTTTTGAACAGCAAAGCAAGCCATAAACCACAGAATATAAAAATGCCGCCAGCAAAGTGGTAACCATGGAGTGGCTCCCCAAGCAGGGTCGAACCGATTAAAGCAGTGAATACAGGCATCAAGGAAGTGAACATGGATGATGTGTTTGAACCCAAAGTCTTGACACCATGATTCCAACACAGATAAGACACAATGGAAGAAAAGAGAGTGACATAAACAAGCAGGCTGCCTGAGTGGATGTTTAGAGCAAACCCTCCAACAGTGAATAACTCAAAAAAATAAAAAGGTAGCAGTAATATTATGCCTACCCCTATCAATATCGTTAACAGATTAAGATCGCCAATAGGTGGTGAGAATCGTCGAAGCAGGACGGTATAAAGTCCCCAGGCAAAAACGGCAACCAGCATATAGAAGTCACCGGTATTGCTTTTAAGTAGCTCCCATTGCTGAAGGTTACCACGGGTCAAAATAATCAACAGCCCCGCTAAAATCAGCAATAACCCTACCACCTGTCGTTTAGAAGGCGACTCTTTCAGCAAAATAAAACTGAGCATAAACGTCATCAGAGGAAGGGACGTTTGTATAAGAGTGATATTAAGCGCCTGAGTTGTCTGCGCCGCCTGGTAGAGAAGCGTATTGAAACTGGCAATACTTAATAAACCCAATGTCAACAAAAGCCACTTATGGCGGTAAATAACAGGCCATTGGGATAGTAATGATTTCCCTGTAAAGGGCAGCAGCAGAATAAATGCCAACGTCCAACGCCAGAAATTGAGGGAAACAGGTGGAATCATTCCGGCACTCATGCGCCCGGCAATACTGTTTCCAGCCCAGAAAAAAACGGTTACAACAAGGCCAGCCATGGCGAACTGCCGTGTTTTTATTCGAACGATAGCCATAAAATGAAGTTTGTTCGCTATAACTGTTAGCAATAGAATAGGAGCCTGTCGGACTTAAGGCAATTTCGGCCTGAAACCCAGAAAGAGCGGCCATATTTTCCGATGAATTTGCTTAAATAGGTCAACTATTCGCACAAATCCATCGAAAAATCTGACTCGCTCTACTGAATTTCATG
>NZ_JAVLSP010000012.1:0-60165 GCF_031528575.1 Candidatus Sororendozoicomonas aggregata | reverse complement strand
TTGTTCGTCAAATAGTCCCGCTATTCTCCTCACGAAAGCGACTTTTTATCCGCCATTTCTCGCGGTCCTCGCTACGGGCAGACTTTTAAGACTGCTTCTGAGATTTTAGCGTGTTTACAAGTGCGTAGGCAAAATAGAGATGATCATTTTATCCGGTAAGATTTGTAAAGAAAGCGCTCTTACGCTATTGACCCTCATCAGGGGGGTATTCGAGCCGTTTATTGTCAATGGGTGAGCGGGCTCTCGGTATCAGCGTGAAACGGAATTAAAAATGCTGACCCCTTCTGATAAAAAACGCTTTAACTCATCAGCATTTGTGATTCGCATGATGCGTATATCCAGGGATCTTCACCTTCAACATGAGGGTTTTCCACAGGCGTATTGGGCAGGCCAAAGCAATCTTTCAGTACACCGGGGGGGATGGGCAGTCCTGGGAGTTTGTCCTGTCTTACATGGTCTCTGATAAGTTTGATGGTAAGGCTTTGCAAGGATACGGGGTTATTAGCCATCGCCTCAAATTCTTTTTTTGTGGCATCAGGGACGTCAGAATTAAACACGAGCTTATTAGTGGGCAAAGGCATGGCACCAAACTTCATGCACAATTCGGCAATTTCATAATCTCCATTTTTGGCAGCTTGACCCATACAACCCCTAGCATCCTCATCCAGTACAAGGCCCTTACGCTCGTCTAGCCATGTAGGCTGATCAATCCCTATATTCGGGTTCGCGCCCGCACGAAGCAGTTGGTGAACTACGCTTAATTTTGTTCTGTAACTCTGAAAATTTTCGACTATCGCATATACCAATGCGGTCCTCCCGTAACTGTCAATAAGATTAGGGTCTGCGCCCCATTGAATCAGGTAACTTACCATGCGGGAATCAACTCGACAGGCCGCGATCATCAAAGGCGTTAACATATTTCGATTACGACAATCAATGCTGACCCCTTCTGATAAAAAACGCTTCACCTCAGCTGTCGAACCGCATTGTGCCGCATGATGTATATCCGCACATTTCTCGTTCATAATAAAAGCGCCTTCTGGTTTAAAACTTGCCTGAAAATCACTCATAAACAAGGTGTTAGGAGCCTGTCGGGCTTATGCTTTCGAGCATAAAATTCAGTAGGGCGAGTCAGAATTTTCGATCAATTCGTGCGAATAGTTGACCTATTTAAGTAAATTTATCGGACATTCTGGCCGCACTTTCTGGATTTTAGGCCGAAATTGTCTTAAGTCCGACAGGCTCCCTAGGGGCTATACAGACAGTATAGTTGTCTGCTCTGTTGCTATATAAATAATGAGTAAAGCCTGCTATTGCGGCGCGCTCAAAAGAAATACTATTGCTCGGGGTGTCAGCGTAAAGGATTATAACAGGATATTAGTACCAGGATTAGAGGCTATTCTATGGGGGGATCTTCACCTTCGACCTTGGGGTTTGCCACTGGCGTATTGGGCAGGCCAAAGCAATCTTTCATTACAGCGGGGGGGATGGGCAGTTCTGCGAGTTTGTCCTGACTTACATGCTCCCTGATGAGCCTGATGGCCATGCTTTGCAGGGATACGGGGTTATTAGCCATCGCCTGAAAGGCTTTTTTTGTGGCATCAGGGGTTCCAGAATGAAGTTTGAGCTTATCAGCGGGCAAAGGCCGGGCACCAAAATTCACGCACATTTCGGCAATTTCAAAATGTCCATATTTGGCAGCTTGACCCATACAACCCGAAGTATCCTCATCCGTTACAGTGGCCCCCATGTCTTGCCTATCTTCCGATATAGAAACACTATGCGCAATCCCTATAACCGGGTTTGCGCCTGCACGAAGCAGTCGGTGAACCATTCTTATTTTTGTGTTGGAATTCGCAGGAAAACTGAGTATTGAATATATCAATGCAGTCTTCCCGTAATGGTCAGTAAGATTAGGGTCTGCACCCAATTCAATAAGGTAACGTAGCATGCGGTAATCACCTCGACAGGCGGCCATCATCAAAGGCGTCCCCATAACTGAACTACGAGAATTAATGCTGACCCCTTCTGATAAAAAACGCTTCACCTCAGCTGTCGAACCGCATTGTGCCGCATGATGTATATCCACACATTTCCCGTTCATAATAAAAGCGCCTCCTGGTTTAAAGCTTGCCTGAAAATCTTTCATAAACAAAGTGTTAGGAGCTATACAGACAGTGTAGTTGTCTGCTCTGTTGCTATATAAATAATGATCAAAGCCTGCTATTGCGGAGCGCTCAAAAGAAATACTATTATCAGCGTAAAACAAAGACTCGAGCCTGCTGTGGAAAGGGGGGATCTTCACCTTCGACCTTGGGGTTTTCCACTGGCGTATTGGGCAGGCCAAAGCGATCTTTCAGTACACCGGGGGGGATGGGCAGTTCTGCGATTTTGTCCTGACTGACATGCTCCCTGATGAGTTTGATGGTCATGCTTTGCAGGGATACGGGGTTATTAGCCATCACCTCAAATTCTTTTTTTGTGGCATCGGGGACTTCAGGATCAAATCTGAGCCTGCTGGCAGGCAACGGCCGGGCACCAAAATTCAGGCACATTTTGGCAATGTTAAACTCCCCATACTTGGTAGCTAGACCCATACAACCCTTAATATCCTCATCCGGTACATGTTTGTTCGTGGATGATAGGTTTCTATAGGAAATCCCAATAATTGGGTTTGCGCCTGCACGAAGCAGTTGGTGAACCATTTCTACTTTTTTGTCTGAGTCCGCAAAGGGACTGGCTATTGCCCTTATCAATGCAGTCCTCCCGAAATGGTCAATAAGATTAAGGTCCGCGCCCAATTGAATCAGGTGATTTAGCATGCGGCAATCACCTTGATAGGCGGCGAACATCAAAGGAGTCATCATACTTCGATCACCACAATTAATGCTGACGCCTTCTGATAAAAAAAGCTCCACCTCAGTTATCGAGCCGTATCGTGTTGCCTGATGAATATCAAGACATCTGTGTCTCATAATAACATCTCCTTTTGGTTTAAAACTTACTTGAGAATCCTTCATGAACAGGGTGTTAAGGACTGCGCAAAAAGTGTGGCTGTCTGCTGCTGTTGCTACATAAATGATGAGTAAAGCCTGCTATCGCGAGGAGTTTTAACGAAGCGCTGCTTTTCAGGTTGTCAGCGCAAGACTGCTTCTTAGAACTGGTCATTGATTCCAAGGGACTGGAGGCTATGCAGGGGGTCTTCATCTTCGATTGCGGGATTTTCCACCGGCGTATTAGGGAGGCCAAAGCAACCTTTCAGTAAAGCGGGGGGGAGACCCAGTTCTGCGATTTTGTCCTGACTGACATACTCCCTGATATAGCGTATGGTTTGGCTTTCCAACGATGGAGGATTATTAACCATCGCCACAAGTGTTTTTGAGAGCACAGGAGCAGACTTAATCTTGCTGACAGGCAAAGGCCGGGCCCCATAATCGAGGCACATTTGGGCAATATCAAACTCACGACGTTTGATAGCTTGGCCAAAACAACCCCAAATATCCTTATCCGGTTCATATTTAGGGGAGGTCAGGCCTACAGAAGGTGGAGAAACATGCCACGCGACCCCTATATTCGGGTTTGCGCCCGCACCAAGCAGTGCATGAACCATTCTTACCTTTGTGATGGAATGCGTGAAAGGAGAAGTTATTGAACATATCAATGCGGTCTGCCCGTATTTATCAACCAGATTAAGGTCCGCGCCCAATTGAATCAGGTAACTGAGTAGACGGAGTTTACCTCGGTAGGCGGCAACCATCAAAGGTGTCATATTATAATCACCACGATTATTTATGCTGACCCCTTCTTCTAAAAAACGCTTCATCTCATCTAATGACCCGAAACTTATTGCTTCATTTATACTTTTAAATCTCATCACAGAATCTCCTTTTAGTCTGAAATTTACCTGCGAATCTTTCATAAAAAAGGTATTCGGGACTAAAGCAAGTATGGTTATCCGCTGGTGTAGAAATGATGATCAGAGCCAGGTGTCGCATGGGGACTCAACGCATGATTGGCGTTCGGGTTGTCAGCGCGAACCCGCGTGAGAACAGGTCATTGGTACCAAGGGGGTATTTCGGGTTCTGGAGTGGGAGGGGCATCTTTCAAAATGGCGTTTTCGGCTGGCGTATTGGGAAGGCTAAAGCAATCTTTCAGTAAAGCGGGTGGGATACCGAGTCTTGCGAGTTTGTCCTGATTCACATTTCTGCTGATATAATTGACGGTTTGGCTTTCCAGGGATGTGCGGTGCTTAACCATCCTCTCAAATGTTTTTTTTGTCGCGTCAGGGACGTCAGGGTCACGCTTGAGCTTGCTGGTGGTCAAAGGCCGGGCACCAAAATCCAGGCAAACTTCGCCAATATCAAACTCCCTGCGTCTGGCAGCTTGACCAAAACAACCCCAAACATCCTTATCATCGGCATTTTTTCGGTCGCTTGGGCGTTTGAAAGGTGGAACATGCCACGCAACCCCTATATTCGGGTTTGCCCCTGCACGAAGCAGCGCGCGAACCATTCTTGCTTTTCTGTTGGATGCCGCGAAGGGGTTTGTTATTGATAATGTCAATGCGCTCTGCCCGTAATAGTCAACCAGGTTAAGGTCCGCGCCCAATTGAATAAAATAACTTAGCATGCGAAAGCTGCCCAGACTGGCGGCGGTCATTAAAGGCGTCATATTATGATCACCACGACTATTTATGCTTACCCCTTCTTCTAAAAAACGCTCCACAGCAGGTATTGACCTGCAACTTATTGCTTGGCCCATACAAAAATATCTCATAATAAAATCTCTTTTTAGTCTTAAATTTACCTATCTATTTTTCATAAAAAAGTGTGGGGCTATACAGCCAGTATAGTTGTCTGCTGCTGTTGCAGTATGGATGATGAGTAAAGTCGGCTAATGCAAGGGACTTCAATGCAGGATTAGCGTTCAGGTTGTCAGCGCGAAGCGGTGTTAACACCGGTCATTTATTCGCTGGCCGTGGGGAGAGACCAACGCATTTTTCCAGCCTTTCGGGGAGGCGGTTTTGGGTTGTTGTCCGCGCGGAACTCGATAAAGCAGGGGCACCAATGGAGCAGACGCCACTGGTGATAGCAACCACCGGTGTTATCATTACGGATAATTCTATTGTACAGGAGCAAAGCGAGTGCATCATAACACGGGTTTTTTATCTGCTTGTTCAAGTCAACGAAACCATTTCCCTGATGGTTTGGCAGGTGTTTTCAGTGATACGCTAAAGGCTCTTCAGTGAAGGCAACGTTATGATAGAAGCAGATCGACTGATTTCGGCCGGGGAGCGGCCGGTGGAAGAAGGACAGGATCGGGCTATTCGGCCTGTGACACTGTCGGACTACATTGGTCAACCCAAAGTCCGGGAGCAAATGGAGATCTTTATACAAGCGGCACGTAATCGTCAGGAGCCTTTGGATCATACGTTGATTTTTGGGCCGCCAGGACTTGGGAAAACAACGCTGTCTCATATTCTGGCGAACGAAATGGGCAGCAATATTCGCACAACCTCAGGCCCTGTGTTGGAAAAAGCCGGTGATCTGGCGGCACTGCTCACCAACCTTGAACCCAATGATATTTTGTTCATTGATGAGATTCATCGTCTCAGTGCCGTGGTGGAGGAGGTGCTCTATCCGGCAATGGAAGACTATCAGCTGGATATCATGATTGGTGAAGGTCCAGCCGCACGTTCTATCAAGCTCGATCTGCCACCGTTTACCCTGGTAGGGGCGACAACGCGAGCGGGCTTGCTGACCTCACCATTGCGGGATCGTTTTGGTATTGTGCAGCGGCTGGAGTTTTATAATGAGCAGGAACTGTCCACTATTATCAGCCGCTCCGCCCGTATTCTGGGTGTTGATATTGATCAGGAGGGAGCGCGAGAGATCGCCCGTCGTTCACGTGGCACACCGCGCATTGCTAACCGCCTGCTGCGGCGAGTACGTGATTACGCCGAAGTCAAATCATCAGGCCATGTCTCTCAGAGTACTGCCGATGCCGCGCTCACCATGCTGGATGTGGATGCCAAAGGCTTTGACAGTATGGACCGGCGCCTGCTATTGGCCATGATTGAAAAGTTTGGTGGCGGACCTGTCGGTGTTGACAGTATGGCAGCAGCCATTAGTGAAGAGCGTGATACCATTGAAGATGTGCTTGAGCCTTATCTGATTCAACAAGGGTATATCCAGAGAACCCCAAGGGGGCGAACGGTGACACAAAGCGCGTACCAACATTTTGGCGTCAATAAATAAGGCTTCTCACCAGTGAACGTGAGTTAAATCTATCGGTTTTTGAAAGAGTACTCCTGCTGAGCCAGGAGCCTGACCGAGAATAGGCTTATCTGCTATGGCGTACACGGGGTCAACGTATTTGATTCATGACCGAATCAGTGAACTTATTCAATGTTTTATTATCCAGCTCTTTAACGTTTATACTAAGCAATGGGTAACCTAATATTTCCCTGATTATGCTCTTGGAGAATCGGTGTTTTGCCAGTTCATACAGCTTTCCTTTATCATCCTCCAGGAAGTGTTTTGGCCCATCAACTTCAATGCATAATTTTTTCGAAGAAGTTTCTGATTCTATGAAAATATCAACAGGAAATAGCATAACTGGACTTTCCAATGTCATGGTTACATATTTATCATTTATTTTTTCTTTGATTTTTTCATATATAAGTTTTTGTGTGTTAGACGTTCTGTACTTCTTCTCTTCATGGTATATCTCTTTTATTTTCTGTATCTCTTGCGCATCCGGTGCCACTTGTTTATGAAAAGCCTTAATGAAGGCAATTTGCCAGGGATTTATTTTATAATCATCTTTTTTGTCAAGGTGATCAAGAATGTTAAGGTGATTCAATAAAACCATGGCTTCATTGTTAACATACTCGGTACAACCTTTTTCCAGTTTCGCGAATATCAAAAGAGCGACGCACCAACAAAAGATCCCTTTGTAACTTTCATTGATTAATTCGCAGTTACCCAGCAGGAATAAGGCAAGCTCGATTCCCAGGTCAACACTTTCATCTGACGATAAGGTCAGCCGACAAAGGACTTTTAATAAAAACAGACCATTTTGATTATCACGATCACAGGTTTCTTTATAAGTTTTTATTAACTTTACAATAAGCGTTTCAGACGTGTAACTACGCCATTTGCTCAACCCATTGGCTACCATTGCCAAGTTCTGCGCTGTCCAGTCTCTGGCAGACAAATCGGCGTTGGTCACATGCCCGGCGATGTTTTTCAGGGCGCCCTGCGCATCATCTTGATCCGCCTTGCTTAACCCATCGGTGACAATTGCCAAATCCTGTATCGGCCAGCTTGACAGATCGGTGTTGGCCATCCGACGGGCGATATTTTTCAGGGCGCCCTGTACATCATCATCATCGCCA
Organism: Candidatus Sororendozoicomonas aggregata; assembly: GCF_031528575.1. NCBI lineage: Bacteria > Pseudomonadati > Pseudomonadota > Gammaproteobacteria > Oceanospirillales > Endozoicomonadaceae > Candidatus Sororendozoicomonas > Candidatus Sororendozoicomonas aggregata. Next base: position 52,766 of record NZ_JAVLSP010000012.1, on the reverse strand, counting down.
TCGACCTTGCTCAACCCATTGGTTACCATTGCCAGGGCCCGCGCTATCCAATCTTTGCCTGATAGATCAGATTTGGCCACCTGGCGGGCGATGTTTTTCAGGGCGTCGCGCACCTCATCGCCATGGGCTTTGCTCAACCCATTGGCCAACATTGCCAAGTCAATGACCAGCGAGTTTGACAGACTGGATCCGGCCACCCGATGGGCGATTTTTTTGAGGGCGTCGCGCACATCATCACCCTCCGCTTTGCTTAATCCACTGGCTATTATTGCCAGGTATTTTATTGGCCAGACTGACAGATCAGTTTTGATCACCTGACCGGCGATGTTTTTCAGAGCCTCCTGTATATCATCACCATGGGCTTTGCTCAACCCAATGGCTATCATTGCCAAAGCATGAACCGTCCAGTGTGGGCCTGAAAGATCGGTTTTGGCCACCTGACGGGCAATTTTTTTCAGGATGTTCCGCGTATCATCACCATGGGTCTTGCTCAACCCAATGGCCAACATTGTCAGGTGCTTTACCAGGGAGCCTGAGAGATTTTTTTTGACCACCGCAGCGGCGATATTTCCCAAAGCGAGGCTCACTCGTTGGCCATCCACCTTACAAAAGGCACTGGCCATGACTGCCAGGTGTTCCAGTAGCCAGTTTGACAGGTTGGTGTTGCCCACCTGACCGGCGATTTTTCGCAAAGCTCGCTTCACTCGATGCCCATCTGCCTTGCTCAACGCATTGGCCACCATCGTCAAGTGAGGCTCTGTCCAGTTCATGCCTGACAGATTGGTGTTGGCTATATGAGCGGCAAGGCTTTTCAGCGCATCCTGAGCATGATTGCCATGGGCCTTGCTCAACCCATTGGCCACCATTGCCAGATCCATTACCTGCCAGTGTGATAGATTGATTTTGGTCACTCGACGGGCGATATTTTTCAGGGCGTCCTGTACCTCATCACCATGGGCTTTGCTCAACCCATTGGCTACCATTGCCAGGGACTGAGCTGTCCAGTCTTTGTTTGAGAGATTGGCGTTGGCCACCTGGCGGGCGATATTTTTCAGGGCGTTCTGTACCTCATCACCATGGGCTTTGCTCAGCCCATTGGCTGCCATTGCCAGGGACTGAACTATCCAGTCTTTATCTGACAGATTGGCTTTGACTACCTCAGCGGCGATTTTTCTCAGGGCGCTCTGTACCTCATCACCATCGGCCTTGCTCAACGCATTGGCCACCATTGACAAGGGCTGAGCTGTCCAGCCCTCGCCTGAGAGATTGGTTTTGACCACCTGAGCGGCGATTGTTCTCAGGGCTTTCTGTATCTTATTACCATCGGTTTTGCTTAACGCATTGGCCACCATTGCTAATTGCCGCGCTTCCCAGCCGTCGCCAGACAGATTGGTTTTGATCACCTCAGTGGCGATAACCTGGAGAACATTATTGTTGCGGAGCAACCCATTTGAGATCAGGGCCAGCGCTTTAGCCGTGTGAAAATAGTGACAATGGGGGGAATGCTTTTTAATGGATTCAATGATACTTTCTACTGCGATAATTGTTTCTCCTTTCTTGTAATTATTTATTTTTAATGCATTGACATCGCTTAACACCAGGCATTCCAGCATTCTTCTTTTACTGGAACTGGTACTATCACGGGTACGGGTGACATTCGGTGAGGGAGCAAGCCATGGTGCCCTGCGCTTACTACCAAGGGCTTTTTTTTCTGTTTTTTCAGGCACCCTGCTTACCTTTTCATCAATAACAGCTTCACAAACAGCGCAAAAAAAAAGTAACAATAATAATAGTGCTGGCAATTTACATAAGAATACCTACGAATAGTAAACGTCAGAAAACGTAGGTATCCTTGCCTCCTTAATCTAATACGGTTGTTTTTTATTCGACTTCCATCAACACTGAATGGTTATAAGAAATCGGGCAGCTACAGTGGGTGTTCTATTAAAAGCAGAACGCCACCTTTCAATGCGATAATGAACAGTGTAGTTACTTTAGAAAAATTTGCTTCAGTTGTCAGTGCCATTTTGGCAATATTTGGTAAAACTGACCAGGAGCCTGTCGGACTTATGCTTTCGAGCATAAAATTCAGTAGGGCGAGTCAGAATTTTCGATCAATTTGTGCGAATAGTTGACCTGTTTAAGCAAATTGATTGGAAATTATGGCCGCACTTTCTCGCACTTTCTCGCACTTTCTCGCACTTTCTGGATTTTAGGCCGAAATTGTCTTAAGTCCGACAGGTTCCTAACCAGAGGGGCGCAAATCAAAAAGCCATTGACGGATAGTGAGTAGCAACATTTCGCTGCGCTAAATCAGTGGGCTTTTTACTATAAGGCAGGTCGTTTCGTGGCAACTTTTACTTCTCACCATTGATGAACTTTGCGACTGAATCGGTGAAATGATCCAATTTTTTTCTATTGACGTCTCGATAATGAATGCTGAGCAATTGATAACCTAATATTTCCCTGATTATTTTCTTGGAGAATCGATGTTTTGCCCGTTCATAACCTATTCCGTTATCATCCTCCAGGAAATGGCTTGGCCCATCAACTTCAATACATAACCCTTTTGAAGAGGTTTCTGTTTTGATGTAAATATCAACGGGAAATAGCATAATTAACTTTTCCGACACAAAGGTTACACGTTTTTTATTTATTTTTTCTTTGACGTTTTCTTTGATTTTTTTCAGTGTATTGTTTTGGGTTCTGGAAATTTTAACCATCTTCTGTGTCGGCTGTATTTTCTGAATTTTTTTTAATTCTGGCGTTATTCCTTTATAATAAATCTTGGCGAATAAGATTTGCCAGGAATCTGTTTCATAATCTGTTTTATAATCTCTTTGATAATCAAGACAGTCAATACGATCAAGCGTGTTAAGGTGTTCAAATAGCAGCGTGGTTTTATCATTAACGTACTTGTTACCCTGTTTTTCCAGGATGGCAAATCTCAAAAGAGTAATACACCAACAAAACCAGGCATTACAGCTTTCATTGAGTAATTCACGGCTGCCAATCAGTGAGAAGGCAAGGTTGATTCCCTCTTCAATACTGTCATCTAAAGACAAGGTCATCTGACAAAGGCTTTTTAATAAAAACAGCCCATAATGATCATCCTGATGACAGAATTCGTTATACGCTTTTATTAACTTTATAACCAGCGCTTCAGATGTGTAGCTATGCCATTTGCTTAACCCATTGGCTATAACCGCTAAGTGATGTGCTGTCCAGTCCTTTCCTGACAGATCGGCTTTTGTCACCTGACAGGCAATGTTTTTCAGGGCACCCTGTACATCATTATCATCATTCAGCTTGCTCACCCCATTGGTCATCATCGCCAGGTGTTTTACCAGCCAGACTGACAGATCGGTTTTTGCCACCTGACGGGCAATGTTTTTCAGGGCGCCCTGTACATCATCACGATATGCCTTGCTCAACCCATTGGCTACCCTTGCCAAGCTCTCTACTGACCAGTTTGACAGATCGGTTTTAGCCACCTTACGGGCTATTTTTTGCCGGGCTTGTGTAATGCTTTGGCCGTTCGCCTTGCTCAACGCGTTGGTCATCACTGCCAAGGACTCTTCTGACCAGACTGACATATCTATTTTGGTCAGATGCCGGGCGATGTTTTTCAGCGTTTGTGTCACTTGTTGACCATTCACCTTGCTCATGGCATTGGCCACCATTGACAAGTGTTTTTCTGGCCAGGCTGACAGATTCATTTTGGTCACCTGATAGGCGATGTTATTCAAAGCGTCTGTCACTCGTTGACCATCTGCCTTGCTCAATGCATTGGCCATAATTGCCAGATGTTTTATCAACCAGTGTGACAGATCAGTTTTTGCCACCTGCCGGGCGATGTTTTTCAGGGCGTCCTGTACATCATCATCACCTTCCGCCTTGCTTAACCCATTGGCTAACATTGCCAGGTGATACTCTGTCCAGTCCTTGAGGGATAAAACGGTTTTGACCACATGAACAGCGATTTTTTTCAGGGCTTGTGTCACTCGTTGGCCATTGGCCTTGCTCAACCCATTGGTCAGCATTACCAAGTCCTTTACCAGCGAGCGTGACAGATCCTTTTTGACCATTTGATAGGCGATGTCTTTCAGGGCGTCCTGTACATCATCATCACGATATGCCTTGCTCAACCCATTGGCCATGATTGCCAGGTTCTTTACTGCCCAGACTGACAGATTGGTTTTGAGCAGCTGTCGGGCGATGTTTTTCAGGGCCTCCTGTGCATCAGCATCCTCTGCCTTGCTTAACGCATTGGCCATCATTGTCAGGTGTTGCATTGTCCAGTTTTTACCTGACAGATCGGTTTTGGTCACCTGTCGGGCAATGTTTTTCAGGGCCTCCTGTGCATCAGTATCCTCTGCCTTGCTTAACGCATTGGCCATCATTGTCAAGTCTTGTTCTTGCCAGCGTGACAGATTGGTTTTGGTCACCTGCCGGGCGACGTTTTTCAGGGCGTGCTTTATATCATTATCACTAGCTGCCTTGCTCAACCCATTGACCAGCATGGCCAACGACTGCGCTGTCCAGAACCTAATATTGGTTTTGGTCACGTGCCGGGCGATATTTTTCAGGGCGTTCTGTACATCATCACCCTCCGCCTTGCTCAGCGCATTGGCCAGCATTGACAAGGGCTGTTCTGTCCAGTATTTGCCTGACAGATCGGTTCCGACTACTCGATGGGCAATTTTTTTCAGCGCCTTCTGTACAACATAGTCAGAATCCATCTTGCTCAACCCATTGGCCAGCATTGCCAAGGGCTGCGCTTTCCAGTCGTCGCCTGACAGATCAGTGTTGATGACTTGACGGGCGATGCTTTTCAGAGCCTTCTGTACAACATAGTCATAATTCATCTTGCTCAATGCATTGGCGAGCGTTGACAAGTGCAGGGCTGTCCAGTCCCTGCCTGACAGATCGGTTTTGATCACCTGATCGGCGATCACCCGGAGAGTACCTTTGTCATTGAACGACCCGCCTGAGATAAAAGCCAGCGCTTCAGCTGAGTGAAAATCTTGACAATTTGGGTCATGCCTTTTAATAACGTCAAGTAGACGTTTTACGGCATAACTTCTTTTGGTCAGCTTAAAATATTTTATTTTACTTGCATTTGCTTCGCTAATAACACAACATTCATTTCTTCTTTTTTTTATCGTAAAATTTTCTGGACTAACAGGGTATGTATTACATTTGCGCTTGTTACCAGGCTTTTGATTTTTAACTATATGTGACGCATTGCTTTTTTCATCAGTGACAGCTTCGCAAACCGTGCAAAAAAAAATTAATAATAATAACAGTATTGGCAATTTTCATCAGAATACCTACGGTTAATAAATATTGGATAACGTAGATACCCTTGCCTCCTTAATCTTGTACGAGTATTTTTATTCGATTCCCATCAGCATGACACTACAACCATAACGGGCAGATAGCCTGGGTTCGATAAAAAGCAAAAACCCACATTGCGATCTGTTGCACTTATTGCTTGAATCCAGCAATAGCATCAACAGAGTGCTTGCTTGGGATCATACGACACTACCTTTAAATACGGTAATAACCAGTGTAGTCACTTTAAAAAAATTTGCTTTACTCATTTTCAGGTAATCAGGTAATCAGGTAAGTAGCTGAACGTTGTTTTTCCTGTAAGGAATAAGGTTCCGAGTCAGTTAAAAATGGTCAACGGCTGAATTCAGATGCAGTTGCCAGTGTCGTTTGTGCAATGCCTGTGGTAAAAACTGACTAGGAGGCTGACCGAGAACAGCGCCCGTAGCGAGGATTGCGAGAAATTGAGGATAAAAATTTCTGTTTATGAGGAGAATGGCGGGGCTATTTGATGAATAAGCAGGAATTTTTAGATCAACTTCTCGCAGTCCTCGCTACGGGCAGACTTTTAAGACTGCTTCTGAGGGGGGATATGTCGCTGCTTTAAACCTGGGTACTTTTTTACAACAACTTTTACAGCAATTTTTACAACAAGGCAGGTTGCTTCGCGGTAACGTTTACTCCTTGTCATTGAAAAACTTTATAACCGAGTCAATGAGCGGATTAAATTTTTTTCTATCCACTTCTTGAAAATTAATACTGAGCAATGGGTAGTGTAATATTTCTCTGATGATTTTCTTGGAAAATCGATGTTTTGCTAACTCATACAGCTTTCCCTGATCATCCTCAAGGAAGTGGCTTGCTCCGTCAACTTCAACACATAACACTTTTTCAGAAATTTCTGACTGTATGTAAATATCAACAGGAAATAACAGAACTGGCCTTTCTGATACAAAAGTTAAGCTTTTATCTTTTATTTTATTTTTTATCCTTTTTTTGATTGCGTTCAATACAGTCATTTGAGTTATGGAAGTGGTAACGGCCTTATTTTTCTTCTGTATCGTCTTACTATCTGGCAACTCAGAAACGGGGCTTTTATGAAAAATCTTGGCAAAGACGATTTGCCAGGGAGCTATTTTCCCATCTTTTTGCTGATCAACAGAATCAAGATTATTAAGATGTTCAAATAGAGGGGTAGCTTTATCACTGGCGTATTTGTCACCGTATTTCTCCAGAGCCGCAAATCTCAGAAGAGTCACATACCAAAAAAAATAAACCTTGCACCTTCCATTGATTAATTCGTCGTTGCTCATTATTGAGAAGGCAAGGTTGATTCCTTCTTCAATACTGTCATCTAAAGACAAGGTTAATCGACAGAGGCATTTTAATAAAGCGAGCCCATAATAGTCGTCATGATCACTGCCTTCATTATAAGCTTTTATTAACGTTACAATCAGCGCTGCAGATCGGTAATCACGCCATTTGCTCAACGCACTGGCCACCATTACCAAGTGGTTCTCTGTCCAGCCCCTTGACAGATCGGCTTTAGCCACCTCAGTGGCAATGTTTTCCAGGGCGTCTTGTACATCATCACCGTCCAACTTGCTCAATCCACTGGCCATCATTGCCAAGTCCCTTACAGCCCAGACAGACAGATCAATGTTGGCTATCTCATAAGCAATGTTTTTCAGCGCTTTTGTCACGCGTTGACCACGGGTCTTGCTAAAAGCATTAGAGAGTACTGCCAGGGGGCGCACCGTCCACTCCTTGTCTGCCAGATCAGCTTCAGCTACCTGACTGGCGATGTTTTTCAGGGCGTCTTGTACATCATCATCAGCTTCCACCTTGATCAGCCCATTGGCCGCCATTGCCAGGTCTTGTGCTGACCAGTCTGAAAGATCCATTATGGCCACCTGCTGGGCGATGTTTTTCAGGGCACTCTTTACATCATCTACATCATCTACATCATCTACATCATCTACATCATCACCACCACCGTCCGCTTTGCTCAAGCCATTGGCCATCATTGCCAGGAACTGCCCTGTGCACCGTGTGCTTGACAGATTGGCCGTGGCCATATGAATAGCGATTTTTTTCAGGGCGCCCTGTGCGTCATCACCCTCTAACTTGCTCAACGCATTGGTCATCAACGCCAGGTGGTTTACTGGCCAGACTGACAGTTCGGCTATGATTACCTGGTGAGCGATGGTTTTCAACGCTTGTGTCGCTCGTCCACCATTCGCCTTGCTCAATGCATTGGCCATCATTGCCAGGTGCCTTATTGACCAAAGTGACAAATCGGCTACGGTCACCAGCTCGGCAACTTTTCTCAGAGTCTCTTGTGTATCGTCATCATCTTCCACCTTAATCAACCCATTGACCAGCATTGTCAAGGAGTGCGCTGTCCAGTTCAAGCTGAGCAGGCGGGTTTGGACCACATGCCAGGCGATTTTTTTCAGGGCGCTCTTTATCTCATCACCCTCCGCCTTGCTCAACCCATTGGCTACCATTGCCAAGTGTATTATTACCCAATCCTTGTGAGATAAATCGACGCTGGTCACATGAACAGCGATTTTTTTCAGGGCTTTTGTTACTCGTTGGCCACCCGCCCTGCTTATTCCATTGCTCACCATGGCCACGTTGTGTGCCGACCAGTCTGACAGAGTCCTTTTGAGCACCTGCTCGGCAATATTTTTCAGGGCGTCCTTTGTTACATCAGCATGATCACTATCTACCTTGCCCAACGCATTGGCCATTATCGCCACGTGTTTCGCTGACCAAAACCTCTCTGACAGATTGGCATTGATCACCTGGCGGGCAATTTTTTTCATGGCGGCTTTTACATCATCATCATCACCACCGGCTTTGCTCACCCCATTGGCTACCATTGTCAAGTGCTGCACTGTCCACCCCTTAGCTGACAGGTTCATTTTGAACACCTGCCGGGCGATATTTTTCAAGGCGGCCTTTACATCATCACACTCTAGCTTGCTCAACCCATTGGCCAGCATTGCCAGGTGATTGACTGTCCAGAGTGACAAATCGGTTTTAGCCACCTTACGGGCGATGTTTTTCAAGGCGCTCTTTACATCATTATCGTCCTCCACCTTGCTTAAGCCATTGGCCAGCATTGCCAGGGGCTGAGCTATCCAGTCCCTGCCTGATAGCTTGGTTTTAGCTACCTTGCGGGCGATGTTTTTCAGGGCTTCTTTTACATCTTTGTCACTTTCCACCTTGCTTAACCCATTGGCCAGCATTGCCAGGGCCTGAGCTGTCCATTCGTTGCCAGATAAATCGGTTTTGGCCAATTGGCGAGCAATTTTTTTCAGAGCCTCTTTTACATCACTATTAGTCGCCGCCTTGCTCAACCCATTGGTCAGCATTGCCAGGGACTGAGCTGTCCAATCTTTGTCTGAAAGATGGGTTTTGATCACCTGAAGAGCGATGTTTTGCAGGGCCTTCTGTACAACAGGATCATCACTTGCCTTGCTCAGGGCACTGGCTACTGTTGACAGGGGCTGCGCTATCCAATCGCTATTTGATAGATCAGTTTTGATTACCTGAGCGGCTACCACCTGGAGAACACTTTTCTTATTAGATAACCTGTTTGAGATCAAAGACAGCGCTTTAGCTGAGTGAAAATACTGACAATTGGGGGCATGCCCATTAAAGGTTTTAAGTAAATTCTTGAATCTATAACTTCTTTGATCATTCTTAAAATAATTGATTTGATCCGCATTGTCCTCGTTGAGAACAAAACATGCTACCTTTCTCTTTTTTCCCATGAACGTTGATGAATAAGCAGGACGAAACTCAGCCCCGCGCTTGATACCCTGCGCTTTTTTTTCTATTCCTTTTGAATCATCCTGGTCAGTCCCGGCGTCGCAGACAGCGCAAAACAAAGTTAACAATAATAGCAGTGCTGACAATTTACATCAGAGTATCTACAGAGAGTGAACCTGGAAAATGTAGATACCCTTACCTCCTTAATCTTATGCGGTTGTTTTTTTGATACCCATCAACACTTAACGTTGACATCCCCGCCACCTTCCCCGGTGGGGGGGGGTTACGCTAAAGTTCGATTACCACTGACACGGCAGTCAAGGTGGACTCTATCAACCCCACATGGCGACTTGTCGTTGTAAACAGGATCCTGGGAGCCTGTCGCAAAAGTACCGCGCTTGCTGATACGACGTCGAAAAGTGGCTCAAGGCGCTCATTCTCTCCTGGTGAATTGCACTTTGCGTAACATTTCTCGCGCCTTTTTTCGCGATGTCTCTCGCCACTTTTTGCTTTGTCTCAGCTTGTATTCTCGCCCCTTTTGTAACGGCCTCTTTGGCAGTGATAACAGGCAGTGTAGCTACTTTTAAAAAATTTGCTTCAGTCTGACTCTATCTTTTACTACCTTATTATTGGGTTGAAATCGCATTAGAAGCTGCGTTATTTGTTGATTCAGACTCAGTAGTTTGTTTATTTTTTATTAAACGGTAATAATTTGCCCGGCAAGTCTTATGCATTAACTGGCCTCCACGGTACACATAGTCATGTTGCTTTGTGGAGAGCATGGAGCGCTTACCTTCAAACAACTCCCCGCAAACAGTACAATTTTTTGTCTTGCCGTCAATTTCAGGATAACCTGCTTCTATTTCTTCAATGAGCCTTAATGCTTTCTCCATAGTCTCTTTTCTAATCTGTTTGTTTTCAGGGGTTCTGCAATCCGGGCATTCAGGTTTCCCCCCTTTGTAAATGAAACCACGCTTCGCCTTTTTTTGTTTCCACGCTTCTACCGGGGTGTGGAGTGAATTGCGCGTTTTATAGCCTTTACCGCACAAACTACAGACGTGCCTAAAATGATATTCAGGGTCGTTTTGCAGTGGTTCATTTTTACAGGGTTTTAACGTTTTAACTAACTTGTCTAATTTTTTTAAAACGTCATGATATTCTCCAAAATTATCAACCAAAAATGTTGCTCCCATCGCTCCCCTGTTGGAGGGTATATTTTCTCTGCTTTTCGCAGTATTGCTGTTTGATAGCGCACCACCTTGAACGGCTTTGGCAGAGGGCTTCATTCTGTCGTTTGCTTTAATGGAAACGACCTCCATTAGTCGCTCCCTGTGTCTGAATGAAAAGAAATCAGGTCCTAAACACCAGGAATCAGAATCAGGAAATAGTCTGCGCATCAGCGAAGAATAACTATAACTGCCACTGCGATATTCTCCTGTACATCCCTGTTGCATATCTTTTATAGCCCCCTGGAGCTGGTTTCTTTCAAACTCGTCTAAAGGGGCAAGACATTCAGCTCTGGATATCATAAAATTAAGAATAGTTAATTGGTGAGCGACAACGTTAAAACCAATTTGAGAGCTTTCAATTAATGTTGTTAGCATTGTTGCTTCTTCTTCATCATCAGTAGATAGTGCTGTATTGCCTTCTGGCAATTTTTCAAGCACTCTGACAAGGTATTCAATAAAAGCATTGATCAAAATTCGAGGTTTCATTACTGTAACCATATAGTCATAATTATCAGGATACAGTTTTCTTAGCAGGGCAAAACCCGATAATATATAATTAGGCAAAAAAGCAAAATCTTTTAATTTTTTTCTGTTCAGCTGCCCTTCGTAACAAGCCAGTAACAAAGCAAGACTTTTATAATGAATATCAGCGCTTCTTGAACCAATTGCATAATGCATATTGGCTGCATTAATGATAAGATCTAAAAAACATTGGGAGGGGTGCCAGTCCACCTCTTTTTTATCCAATGCCTTTGCCATTTTCATCGTTAATGATTTAATAATAATATTATTAGCAGCACAAGCCGTTAATGCTTCTCTTTTAATGGGTAGTTTGAACTTTCCACTGCCGAGATTCGCCATTAGTTTTATCATGGCTATTTTTTCATACTCTGTCATATCAGGAACTAACGTCGGTATCCAGGTATTTGCTTCAATGCCAAATTGCCTGCCATCGCGAAAGCGTGCCGATTTGTTCGGTGTTTCCTCTGAGATTATCAGCTCATGTGCTATCGCATTATTACTGGTTTTTGCCATTTTTTTTGATGATTTTAACACGACTGTAGAGAAATTAACTTTTTCAAAGGATTCATCTATTGCTTCTTTTCTTGATAACAAAATAGCATGATGCTTATTCTTGACTTTGGGCGGTTTATTTTTTTTCTTTTTAGGTGTAACTTTCTTACCAGACTGTCGTTCGAGATTAACGTTTTTGGCGCTTGTGTCCCGTAGCCCTTGCCTGGCTTCACGGAATTCTTTGTCATCGGTAATGTCTTTATTTTTGTAAAGTACCTTTGAGATAAAAGTGCCTGGTATCGTTTGATTAAGATGAGTCTTGAAGTCCTCAAGGGTTGAATGGCTGTTTGCATCGAAATCTTCTACCCTACCTAAAGCCTGCATTCTAACGGGAACAAAATAATTATATTTATTTTTTTCTTTCGAATATTCAGCCCAATCATCCTTAAAATCAACAACGATTGGACTTAAATTCATTCTAGCAGATAGATCATGGACACTATATAATGTTGCCTTTTTTAAATCATCCAATTTTTTCGGGTTGCATGCTATACACTCACACCTATAGTAGGATTGACAGTATTTTAACGGTTTTTTTAGTGGATAAGAAACCGTTTCAGGCATATTTTCCAATAGACCGCACTTACTGTCAGGCAAGCTTTTCTCGCCTGTTTCAGGTTGTGCATTTAAGGTTATCTCGCTACTCAACATTTGATTTAAAGAAGCTATATTTTCAGTATACTCAAGAAGTTTAATAACATTACTTTTTTCTATATACTCCCTGTCATCCCCTTCTTCTGACGAATAGACGACATATTTTTCACCAAAACCCTCATCAAAAATATCATAATCCAGCAACATAAAATTAACAACAGTCATGATTTGTTGCACCCTGTCAAAATTATAACTAGCGTATTTTTTAAGGCTTTTGTTTGAATCCCAAAAATTTTCAAAATCACTGTTAGGTATAATCTGCGCAAGACATAAGGATCGATTATAGCGGTGTGCAATAGGCGGTGATTTTACAACATCAACCGTTGGCCCATCATTATGTTTGGTTATAGTTGAGAAATCAAATACAACCTTATAGTAAGCGCCTTCCCACCAACCAAAAGGAGCAGTAAACTCTGCGGTTACTTCAAGGGGAGAGGCATCGTCAATGGTGAATTTAAATTTTTTAGGGTAGTGTATATCCATATGGTTTTGAATATGCTCTTTTGCCACGTACAGCTCTCTCATTAACTGTGGTGAGGCAAAAACAGCACTGCTGAAAAGCAGTGAAATCAATAAGGCATCAATAAAAAAGCTATTTTTTTTCATTATCATTTATCTGACTGGTTTGTTAAATGAATCACTAGTCTAGGAGCCTGTCGGACTTAAGGCAATTTCGGCCTGAAATCCAGAAAGCGCGGCCAGAATTTCCGATCAATTTGCTTAAATAGGTCAACTATTCGCACAAATTGATCGAAAATTCTGACTCGCCCTACTGAATTTTATGCTCGAAAGCATAAGTCCGACAGGCTCCTGGTCAATTTTTTTGTTTTTTATCTCGCTGACAAAAAATAATAGCGCATATAAACATTAATGTTTTATTCAAATTAACAGCATGGTACTGATAGCCCAGCTCTACCCGGATTGGCCTGTTATTCAAGCTGCGACAGCCTGTTATTGATTCTGGCACTGATTATAAGGATTTGATGATGTGATAAACCATTAGCAAACGGGAATGACGTAGCTGTACTTCAAATAGCGTAGAGCCAAAAAGTTATTTCCGGAAAAATGGTTACACTTTTATTTACTGATTATTTACTGATTATTTGCTGATCCGGTAAAGGGTGTAACTTCCTCCCACTGTGAACTCGTTACGGCACATAGGGCAACTAGGCCGACCACCTTGGAAAGTATACCATTCGCCAGTGGATGATGAAGAGCTCGAATAGTGATTTATATTGTACATATAGTCTGCAAGGAACCCAGGATGCTCGGGTCGATGAAGCAGTGCGATATCACTATCACTGAGCTTGACATTGCGCTGGTTCAGATAGATATCAGGATGGAAAAATCGCTGAAAAAAACCAAAGAAACGCGTGGGGAATATATTGTGAATGTTATAACTGAGCAGTCGGAGCGTGTGGGCTTGAGAAGGGTCCAGATAGCCATCGGGTATACCAAGGAGCTGCAACATACAGTTCTCATGAAACATATGCTGACATTCGTTTAGCTTGGCAACACTGTTACCTTCCGCAAAATTATCCAGACAGATACAACAGACCTCACCATCTGGGAGATCAGTCTCTTTTATCTCGGGATAATGAGCGTTACCTTGATGAAGAGGGGCATGCCCCCTTACACAGGATAAGAGTCGAGCGATAGCAGGCTGCTGCTCTATGTGCTCAGTAGGGCTTTGATGTTCAATTGGCATAACGCTGCGCCTCACTCTTTTTCTTTTTCACCATGACGAAAACGGAAACGGAAAACTTTTTCTGCATTGTAGACCCTTTTTTAACTATTTTTACAAATAAGTAGTCAGGCATCAGCACGTTGTAACAGCAGATGACTTTCTTTACCCGGGGTTTTATAGTGTCCAACAAACGAGAGCCTTGCGCCCGTTACGGCAGAGGTTGTTAACCTGAACAAACGGTTACCGAGTTAAAATAACGTAGCTGGATATCAAAGGCTGGAACAACATTTTTCTGCTTCACTTCACTGCCCACATTGTCGGTGAGTCAGTCTTTCACTGACAGCCTGTCAATACTCACCACCGCACGCTGCAAACCTGGATTAACTGCCACTTCAAAGGTGCTGCCAGTAACGACTTAGACCGTTATCTCCGTTGGTGACGATCACTCAGTTCATGGGAGTCAACAGTGGCTCAGGCAGTTATTCCAGGAAAGTTTTAACCCCATTACACAGTGTAATTTATACATTCGTTGCAAAAACGGGAGGATCTGACTGATATCTGGTAATCCGAAAAAGGGTGTAACCTCCTGCGAAATTGAAAGGGCTACGGCAATTCGGACAATTAGGTCGTCCACCCTGGTATCCATACCATTCTCCGCCAAATGCGTAGCTCCTGTAGCGATTGATACGATCAATATGGTCTGCAAGGAACAGGGGATTTTCGGGTTGATGAAGCAGAGCGATATCTCTATCACTGAGCGTGCTTTCACTCGGATTTATAATCATAAAAGAATCGAAAAACCGGCGAAAAAAACCAGAGCAAGAAGCTGCAGACCTATTAACATTGAGCGATCGGAGAGATTGAGCCGGGTCCAAATACTCATCGGGTACACCTAAGTACTTCAACATGCAATTCTCATGAAAAACGTGTTTGCAACTGTTCAGCCTGGCAACAGCTTCACCTACCACATAATCATCTAGGCAGATAGAACAGTTGTCATTTATCATGCCCGGCTTTACTTCAGGATAATCACTATTACCTTTATGGAGAGGGGCATGTCCCCTTGCTGTTGATAAAAGTCCGGCGAAAGTAGACCGAACGCCAGAGTTGCTATGTTCATTTGGCATGACATTGCTCCTCACTATTGCTCTTTTTTATTATGATGAGAACGTCTATTTTTTTCTGTACAGTAAATACTATTTTAAACAGTGTTTACACAGTCCTGAGGGGTAATCACGCTTTACTAACAAAAAACTTTCTTTACCCAAAGTTTATATGGCTCAACAAACGGCCCAACAAACAAACGCCTTAAATTAACAGTCTCCTAGACAAACGGTGACTGAACTGGAATGAAGTAGCTTGATCTGAAAAGGAAGGGCATCAGAAAGTTATTTCTGGAAAATTTTTTCCTTTTGTTGCACTTTGCGGTTTATCCAAAAGCAGTATCAGGGGTATTTGTAATTTGGTAAAGCGTGTAACTTCCTACGACATTGAACGGTTGACGGCAATTGGGACAATCAGGTCGTCTACCCTGGTAATCGAACCATTCGCTCTGGTAATATCGATACTTGTACTGATTCCCATAATGATTCATTTTATACAGGTGGCCTGCGAGGAACTGGGGATGATCGGGTTGATGAAGCAGTGAGATATCACTATCACTGAGTTTAACATTACGCGGATTCCGGCGCGAACTCCAAGGCGGGTAGTAACAGCTAAAAATACCAGAACAAGCCGATGGTTCTGCTAAATGTGTCAATTTATACCAGAGCGTCCGGTAAGGTTCAGAAGGGTCCAGGTAGGCATCGGGCACACCAAGATACCGCAACATACAATTCTCATGAAAAATGTGCTCACATTCCTTTAGCTTGGCAGCAGTATCACCTTTCTCAAAACTGTTCCGACAGATACTACAATTGATGTCTACCAAGTCGGCTTCCCGCATTTTGGGATAATGAGTATTATCCTGACGGAGAGGGGCGTGCCCCGTTTCTATGGATAAGGGTTGAGCAATCAGAGGTTGCGCCTCTGTGGCATTTTCATTTGGCATAACACTGCTCCTTACCCTTGTTCTTTTTTACTACGATGGACACTGATAGTTATTAACAAGTTGTAACACTATGTTAAATAGTTTAGACAAAACCGACCAGGCATCAATGCGTTGTCCCGGGTTCTGTTGACATAAGAATCTGGTAATTTAGCAGTGGTGCTCAGGCCCTGGGGATTTGCATGAACGAGCCACCGCCAATACCAACGTAGTCCACTGCTGGATTGCCGCTTTCCATAGCTTTGTCAGCTCGCGCTTTGAGCTTGTCGTATACTTCAGGCTTATAGCCCGCTTCAAACATGAGCATCAAAAAGTTATAGGGCATCAGTCGTGGTGAAGCCCAGCATTCGTCCAGGGTGCCCCAAATGAGGAATGAGGCAGTCTTGATGGTGTTTCGAGCCATGGTAAACGTGGAATTTCGGCCATTTTTCCCCAAGATAAAATCGTGTACGCTGATCCACGTAAAGTCTTTAGCAGCGCGCGGCGGTAGCTTGGGTTCCAGTATATGCGAAGTGGCGATCAAAAAAGCACTGATTACCGTGGCAATCCAGGGGTTTAGGTACAAAGCGTGATCAGCCGGTAACCACTCTATATAAGCGCCACTGGCAGCATACAATACGACAACTGACGGTAATGAGATAAGCATCCACCCATATAGTTTGGTCACCAGTGCTATAGCAACGTACCAGATAAGCAGAATCGCAGCGTAGGTGGTCGCGCCTGAGAATATAACTCCGTTGCTCAGTGTAGCGATTTCAACGCCGCGCAAACCTGCCATGATGAACATATTAACGAACATCATGAAGGTGAAATGACCAAAGCGAGCAAGCTTGGTCTGGTGGAAGATCTGAAACAAGAACGCTTGTAAGTCAAAGCTGAAAAAGGTCATTTGTGTGAACGGCGCGACCATTGCGGAACGGATCGCGCGGCTAAGAAAATTGCCACGTTTGTCAGGGGGAGAAACTAACCAGCCAAAATTGCGCAGCAGGAACTTTGCTTCATTGGATGGTTCAACAAATACTTCTGCCTGGATACCTTCTTGTTTGCGGACGTATTGGTTGTATGTTTTCATCACTGCTCCGTTTTGAGCCTGTAAATAGCTCAGACTTGACCTGACAGTTGTCGATTTTCAGCGGGTGTTTGTCAGCTCAAATTCAAGCTGAAAACTTTTCCTTCCAGATTGCTTTCCCGGTCACCATTGTTCGATGGATGAGCTTCCATCGCAGTGCTTGCTCAGTATTGTAGACGTTTAGCCATTCGTCCAGGAGCCTGTCGTACTTAAGGCAATTTCGGCCTGAAATACAGAAAGAGCGGCCATGTTTTCCGATGAATTTGCTTAAACAGGTCAACTATTCGCACAAATCCATTGAAAAATCTGACTCGCTCTACTGAATTTCATGCTCGAAAGCTTAAGCCCGACAGGCTCCTGGTTCAAACTGCAATGACTCTATCGTCGTATAGAGTTTCTTACCAAGAGGGGGACTCTCAGATTAATCAGCACAAAAGAGCGATGACACACAGCATTGTCAAATCAGCTATAGGGTAAAAAACAAGAGACGCGTTGTTTTTCCTATGACTGCTGTAATCCTGCCATCATACTCATTACACTTGTTAGACAAGGCGATAGGTATAGCCTCAACGCCAAATGGCGTCCAATTCTCGCAAAGCATTGGTGAAGTCATGGAAGCGGTGTTCGATCACACCCCTTTTCTTAACCAGTACAGCCGGCGCAAACGTCATTCCCTCAAGTTCTCTGGTGAAGGTTTCAAGTGCTTCTGTACTTTTCCTGGCTTCGGGCCAGTGAGAGACAGCATACAGGTAAGCATTTGCCATACCGCCACGATCAATGTCGTCTTTGCAGGTATTGTTGTAACTGGTTGCCCTGGTGGCTTGAATAAGACCTGTCACCAGATTTTTATTGAGAAAATGAAATAAAATAGCCCGCCGCTTGTCTTGCGTTAATTTCTTGCCATCGGGGATATTCAGCTCTTTTTTTACTTCTTGTAGTGTGTTTTCTATAAAGTGTTCAAAACTGTTTTCTTCCCCACTGAAGGTTCTTCTTAAATGGCTCGGAAAGAAAAAACCTTCCTTGTCGTCCAGTAAATGACTGACAATCGTATTACTGAAAGTTTGAAAATCAACATCTTCACTGTATTTTCCTGTTTGATGATAGAGGTTGCCATCAGCGGGAATCGTGACAACAGAAAGCTTCTCAAGGGTCTTGTCGTCTCTGGTTTTTTCCAACAGCCGGCTCCTTTGCCCTTCAACCCCGACTCGTCGCTGTCGGTTAATGTAAAGGTGGTGTTCATTATCCCCCTGGGCCCGGATAAATCGTTTAAACTCAGGGGAAAGCTCAGGTAATGTCCCCACTGCCTGAATGGTGGGGGTGCCCATCCGAATGCAGGCGATACCTTTTTCCCCCTTGCCTGTTGATAGTTCGAACAGCTTATAGGGGGTATTCCCCTGATAGTACGGGTCATAATTGAACCCCAACTCCCCGGCAGCAATATTACCGGCTTGATTGCGCAGGGAGTGAAAGGGGGTCGCCGCATTTTCCAACTCAGACCTTGTTCCCTGAATCAGCCTTTGCGTTTCCTCCAGCCTTAATGCCAGGGCACTGCCAGAGTCGGGTGTTAGTACATCCCCCTTTCGAGCAGGTTTTAAAGATTGAATAAACGCACTGTAAAATGGCTGCAGGGGCGTTGTGAATAGATGCGTTGAAAGGGTATTGAGTTCGTGGAAAATACCGTTCAGGTATTCAGTGCTAGCGGCATCGGTGTTCTTTTTCATGCAATGCCTCAGATGCTCTTCTGTTTCTCGAAAATACGCTAAAAAATGCTTATACCGACTCCTTGGTGTTTTGCCTGGCGTATGAGCGCCACCTTTCTCATTGAGGATTTCTGCCAGCATCGCCAACCGTTTTTTTTCCAGTTGTCGCAACTCTTTTGACAGCGCGCTTTTATCTGGTATACCCCCTTTCAGTGCTTCTTTCAAATGCTGCAATGTATTCTCGTAACGCTGTTGCTTCCACTTATCGCCTTCTATCCATTTTGCCTTGCGTGAACGGAAGGTTTTAACCAGACCACTAAAAATCCCCTTGCGCTTTGTTGAGGCAGAAGCGTTACCGGGTTTCTCTGGTTTAACAGCCGCTGAATAAACCTTGGCCACGTTACCATACCATTGCCCCAAAACAGCCTTGCCAGCTTGTATCCGTTTTTTGATAGCACTGGCTGGTGAGATATGATACGAGCGAATAGCTTTATCCTGTTCAGGCGCCGAAACGGGGTTGTCATGGCTGACAAGGGTTGATTTTTCATCTTTCCCCTGAGCATTCCGGCGCCCAAAAAAGACCTTTTTTCCAGCACCGTTCTTTTGTTCCTCTTGCAAAGGCTTTGTAGTGAACGATGCATTTTTCGTGGAAACCTTATGATTATTATCCATATTAGTGGCCCAGCAAAAATTAGGGGCATTGACGTCGCTCCTCTGCTTTAAGCATTCCACACATAATAATGATGAACAATAAAAAAAGGCTCCATGTCTGGCATTGGCCCTTTTTTGAAAACAAAACGCCTTTGATTCTACTGATCAGCCTGATATGGATCTTGAAAATCAGACAATGATTGTTTAACGGGTTGGATACACCAGGCCGTCGGCGTAGACTGATACGCTGATTTTGTCAGGGCTACCCCTGCATTTATAGTAATGGCCTCCGGGAGAGAAGTGTATGAAGTTGGTTTCGGCAATTATCAAGCCTTTCAAGTTGGATGATGTTCGTGAGTCGATTTCTGATATTGGCGTGCAGGGTATCACTGTTACAGAAGTCAAAGGCTTTGGTCGTCAAAAAGGGCATACAGAGCTATACCGCGGTGCAGAGTATGTGGTGGATTTCTTGCCTAAAGTCAAAATTGAAGTGGCTATTGGTGATGATATGTTGGACCAGGTGATTGAAACCATCACAAAAGCAGCCAATACCGGGAAAATTGGTGACGGTAAAATTTTTGTGACAGAGCTGGAGCAAGTGATTCGCGTCCGAACTGGCGAAACCGGTGAAGACGCAGTATAAACAGGCACTGTGACTTGTGATCAAGAAGTCGTCAATAGTATAAAATACTGCTATGGGTATGATGCCACTGCACAGTTCAAATAAGTGGTATTATACCGCAAGACTTCGCATTACTTATTTGGAGCTCAGGCTATATAATCAAGCTGAGTACGCGTCTGGAGAAATAGACGTCACCCCATCTAATCCCGTACCATAAACCCTATACAACTGACGCCCAGAGAGAAGTGATTACCTATGACCGATATTCTAACAAAAGCGCGTGACCAACTGTTAGTGCCTGCAAATATTGGTGATAACGATTTAGGGCGGGTGCTGAACAGCATGCTTGGTCATACGGTAGATGCGGCTGATTTATATTTCCAGTCTACTCGACATGAAGCCTGGGGTCTTGAAGACAGCATCGTGAAAGACGGCAGTTTTAATGTCGACCGAGGCGTAGGCGTGCGGGCTATGAGTGGAGAGAAAACCGGTTTTTCGTACTCCAACGAAATCATTGTACCTGCCCTGGAAGAAGCCGCGGGCGCCGCACGCAGTATTGCCAGATCAGGTCAGCAAAAGCAGGTGCAAGCGTGGCAGCGTAGTCAGCCATTAGCGTTGTACGGTGTTGATAACCCTCTGGATTCCGTCACACCTGAAGAAAAAGTGGCTTTACTGCATGCTTGTGACCAGGAAGCGCGCAAAGCGGACTCGCGAGTAAAGCAGGTCAATGTCAGTTTAGCCGGTGTTCATGAGACTATTCTGGTTGCCGCCTCTGATGGTACTTTGGCGGGTGATATTCGCCCCCTGGTCCGTTTAAACGTGAGTGTTATTGTAGAAAAAAATGGCCGGATTGAGCGAGGTACAGCCGGTGGTGGTGGTCGTGGAGACTATCGGCAGTTTTTAGTGAACAACAAAGGTCTGGAATATGCCCGTAAAGCTGTTCGACAGGCGCTGGTGAACCTTGAGGCTGTTGCCGCACCTGCAGGTACGATGCCTGTCGTATTAAGCGCCGGTTGGTCTGGTGTGTTGCTACATGAGGCCGTAGGGCATGGACTGGAGGGTGACTTTAACCGCAAGGGGAGTTCAGCTTATTCAGGTCGTATTGGTGAACGGGTTGCCTCGCCACTTTGTACTATTGTTGATGATGGTACGTTGGCAGGACGACGTGGCTCCCTTAATATTGACGATGAGGGCGTTCCTGCTGAGTCAACTGTTTTGATTGAGAGCGGTATTCTCAGAGGTTACATGCAAGACAAGCTCAATGCCCGGTTAATGGGAGTTTCCTCCACCGGAAATGGCAGAAGAGAATCCTACTCCCATCTGCCAATGCCACGAATGACCAATACCTATATGCTGGCAGGTCAGCATGATCCCGATGAAATTATTGCCAGTGTTGATAAAGGCATTTATGTTGAAAATATGGGGGGGGGGCAGGTTGATATTACTTCTGGAAAGTTTGTATTTTCTACGAGTGAGGCCTGGCTTATTGAAAAAGGCAAAAAAACGCAGCCAGTAAAAGGAGCTACGTTAATAGGCAATGGCCCGGATGTTATGAATAAAGTCTCCATGGTTGGCAACGACCTTGCTTTGGATCCTGGCGTGGGGGTTTGCGGCAAGGATGGTCAGTCTGTCCCGGTGGGCGTCGGTCAACCGACACTGAAGATTGACGAAATTACTGTCGGTGGCACTGCCTGACAAACCATGGACAGGTGACTATTGTGTTTTAATGCTTTTAATGCTTTTAATGACACCACCGTATAGCTTTCTTTCTGATTGTAACCCTGTAATCGGGATCAGTGTGCGCGAGAAGGCACACTGGTAGATTGTTTATTGCCACCAGGAGCCTGTCGGGCTTAAGCTTTCGAGCATGATATTCAGTAGAGCGAGTCAGATTGTTCGATCAATTTGTGTGAATAGTTGACCTATTTAAGCAAATTGATCGGAAATTCTGGCCGCTCTTTCTGGTTTTCAGGCCGAAATTGTCTTAAGTCCGACCGGCTCCTAGGAGCCTGACCGAGAATAGCGCCCGTAGCGAGGATTGCGAGAAATTGAGGATAAAAATTTCTGTTTCTGAGGATAATAGTGGGGCTATTTGACGAAGAAGCAGGAATTTTTAGACCAATTTATCGCAACCGCAGTAGGGTAGTCTATTCTCGGACAGGCTCCTAGCCTGCATACCTTAACTTCTCCAGACAGGGGGCAT
Source organism: Candidatus Sororendozoicomonas aggregata (assembly GCF_031528575.1). Classification (NCBI taxonomy): domain Bacteria; kingdom Pseudomonadati; phylum Pseudomonadota; class Gammaproteobacteria; order Oceanospirillales; family Endozoicomonadaceae; genus Candidatus Sororendozoicomonas; species Candidatus Sororendozoicomonas aggregata. Next base: position 30,713 of record NZ_JAVLSP010000012.1, on the reverse strand, counting down.
TGTTTTGCTGAGAATAATGAAGAATATCTTCTTCGGTCAGACCAAGCTTTTCGACGGTTCGTCCTATAGCAAAAAAGTCAACCCCTGCCAATTCACACGCTTTATTCACGATGTCGGTTGTCAGTGGTTGTGGTATACCCAGAATTCTTGCAATATCCAATTGGGGGATAAGCTTGGAGGGTACATCTTCCAGAATATAGCGGTGCTGAAACGTAGTTGGGGCAGGTAAATCAGCCTTATAAGGCTTGTTATTTTGTATTACTGTATAAAGATCAGCCATAGGTGTATCATAAACGGAATGCAACCACTGTATGACCGTTTGTGTCCGGACACCCAACCTTTGGGCAACAGTTACTCTTTCCTTATCTTGCATTTCCATATAGTGGGCAATTTCTGGTGTAATACCTTCAACATAGAAGTTAAAACTTTCTTTACGTCTTATACGCTCGGCATTAAGTACGATACCAGTTGAATGAAGAGTGCCGTTTACATTACGCAACCCTACAGATAGCGGATCCTCAATTAACTGGAATTGTGGATATACGTCATGGATAGCATCAAGAAAACCCTGAGCCTGATTCAGAGGCAGAGCTGTGAAATAGTTTTTACTTTTAATGCCACTAATCAGAACTTTTCCCACACCTGGAGATCTGGCCACGTAAGTAGTGTTATCTGTTTCTCCAACGGTGATCTTTGGATGATAACCTGCCCCATGTAATGTTTTCTGAAATAACAGTGACCCGCCAACTCCTCCACAGTTCAATAACACTCTCTGTCCGTTTTCAAGGTAAGGTGCCATTTTGGTAGCAATACTTTCATAAGCATCAGAAGTAACCATTAAGGAGAGGAAATCAGCGCCTTTGACAGCCTCTTCAAGGTCGGTAGTAATATTGATTAATTGAACAGTGTCATTGATAACACCTTCCATGATAATCGTGCCTATTTCCTTTAATGCTTTAATTTTTTCTAATGATCGGTTCCACAGCGTTACTTTATGACCTTTGTGGGCCATATGACCGGCAGCTGCCAAGCCAGCCGGGCCTGCACCAATTACTGTTACATTCATGGATATTACTCCTGAATTACTTCTTCTGAAGATTAAGTAAACAACTACAAAAAGTAGTTATGTGCTTACGATGGAATACTGCAATGAAAATCATTGCAGAAGCGACGATCAGGGCAGATAAGTTACAATAGTATGAAAAAATATACCCGGCATTACTAAAAAAGTTGTGTAATAAACCAGGTAGGCACAGAGCAAAAACAATGCCAAAGCCAATAAATAGTTTTTGAATAATAGATTGAATATTGCAGGCATTACCCATCATTGGCTTTTTAATATCAACCAACATAATCGCATTCATGCAGGTGTATAGTGTTGATTGAAAAAAACCAAATCCAGTGAGGATTAAAAGGTTTCTCATGCTATAGACATTGTTTGTCAGATATTGAGCAGAATATATACTAATACTATTGCCTAATATGGATAGAGCGAGGCTTTTTTCAAGCCCTAGGTTGTTTAAAAAACCAGTCATTAACTTTGCGGTTGCGGCCATTGCTCCGATAACTGCCAGATAGAAACCCGTTTGCAGCACGCTAAATTGAAAGTGCTGATGGAGATAAATAGAAATAGCCACTGGTACACCCGCCATGCCGATACGGGTAATGCAGTTTATCAACGCTCCCAGCAAATATTTTGTATTGCTAAAAACACCAAGATCAAGAACCCTGGTTTCCCTTCTTCTCCACCATAGTAGTAAGTAAAAGAGCAGGCAAAAAGTGCCCAGCATTAACGCGACCATGGATAAATGACTTTGTTTTTGAGCAAGTAGCTCAACACCTGTAGAAATCAGGACAATGGCCAGGGATGAAAATAAAAAACCTGAAAAATCAAAAGGCACCTTTTCTTTTATGGCAGGCATAAAACTGTGTCTGATAAAGTGAATATAGATAAATACACACAGAAATAACGCGGTGGGAACATTAATATAAAATGCATATCGCCAGGACGCGTAGTGAGAAAAGAATCCTCCCACAACCGGGCCAATGGCAATGCCAATCAGTCCTGGCATATTTACCATGCCTACGTAAAAGGCTACCTTGTCCTCCGTGCATCTTTCCATCAGCATAATCATGGCCACAGGGGCGGCGAAAGAGATCGACACTCCCTGAAAGAATCGGGCCAGTGTAAATGTTGTTAAATCACTGGCGAGGCCACAGGCTAGAGAGCTGACTAAAAAGGCCAAAATAGACATCAGCAGTAGTCTTATTGGCGAGTAATTTTTGCACAGCCAGGCAACCAGTGGAATAAACAGGCATGAGCCAATGGTATACGATAAAATGGGTTCGGCAATCTGGTCTGGACTAACGTTAAAAATATGAGCAAGAGGGATGGTTAAATTTGACAGCAGCGATGTGTCCATCAATTCCAGAAATAATGCGGAACCGGCTAAAAAAGCCAACTTGGATTGGTCTTCCATATTCATTCATACTTTTTTTAAAATTGCTGCCCACCAAGTCACTCTTAGTGACTTGTTGTAACCAGTTACTATTGTTTGACCTGTGGTACAGCATAGATAAAAGAAAAAAGTGAACAATTAAGAATGTAAGCGCTAGGAACCTGTCGGACTTATGCTTTCGAGCATAAAATTCTGGCCGCGCTTTCTCGCGCTTTCTGGATTTTAGGCCGAAATTGTCTTAAGTCCGACAGGCTTCCGGTAAGCGTAGGTTATTACTATAACCCCCTCAATGTGAGTTCTACTTATTATGCTTTCTGACAAAATAGAAGGCATGGTAAATAGGTTAATTACAATGACTATAAAAAACTGACAATAAAAATTAGACAATCTGACACTTTCTATTTTTTCAGCTCACCCACAGGCACTAAAAATCAGCTTTATCTTTACATTTGACGGCAGTCAACTTAAACGGCAGTAATATGGCAAGGTAAGTTAGGAAAGAAGCCAAAGCCATTGAAGAAAAGATTACTCTTTAAATATGTCGTTGGTTTTTTATATTTTCTGGAAAGGCGATAGTAAGTTTTATCAGGGAGCACCGTAATAAAAGACGGAAAGCCGATATTTTTGCTAAGCAACACTCGGTATACTGGTAATGATTTTACGGTTATTTTTTGTATGCTCTGAGTATTTACAGCTATATTAATCAAAAGTTAATAAGTATTATACGTTGCAGAGGCAGAATTGTGTTTAGAAAAATAAGACAACATTTTTTTTCAAAGCAGCGTTCACCCTGCTTCGGATCTGACAGGTTCGAGTCAAGGGGATCGCTTTCCTCTGTCTGGAGGAATCATCTTATAAATATAATTAATGAAGAAATCAGGAATGCGCCACCTGGGAGTGGTATGTCCCACACTATGAAAGCTGATTTACCCCGCGCGGATTATTACCTGGGTGGCTGGAAGGTCAGCAAGCGAGGGAAAGGGGAATTGAGTTTAAAACAATGGAACCATCTGATGAAAGAAAGTGAGTTTTCCTGGGTGGAGAGAAATATTGAAGGGCTTTCATCTTTTATGCACCAAGGACTCATTATGATGATTTTTGAGGCAAGAGTCATGTCGGGGCTATGGTCGGTTCTCGGGCACCAGCTTATAGGCCTTGGCTTTGGCACTGCAGATTTGAACTATAGTTTTATGGTGTCCTGTGAGCCTGCAATGATTGTCGAATTTACTTTATCGTCCAGTGTTCCTTACTTCCTTCTTCCAGAGAGTAGACTTTTGCATGGTGAACAAGACAGTTTCTTTACATTAAAAATAACATTACATTTCAAGGAGGTTGTAATAGAGGGGGCCAAACCTCAGCTACAGGCGCATTTTGAGGCGATGGATGATCAGTTTAGCAATCGCTGCCATATGCGGTTAATACCAACAGGCGAAGGAGAAGGATTTTAAACGTATCATCAATAAGCTGATTTATGCAGGACAGCACGGTAAATTTGCTTAACTGTCACAAACTTGTTTTCTTCTGGGCTGTCTCCGGGCAAGATAGCCACCGACGCGCGGTTTTCGCGGAATTGCTCCAGTGCTTCAAGTAACGTGGTCTCTGGTGCTAAAAAAATGGCCTGCCGGGCCAGCTCGCCAATTTTTCTGTCCTGGTCACCGTTAATCACCGCACGCGCCAGATGGCGGTATAAAACGATACCTGTTGCTTTGCCCTTGGATATCACGATATAGCGCTTAAAGTTTGACTTTCTGACTTTTTCATAAACGGAGTCAATGGTGGCATCAGCAGGCAGCCAGATCATCGGTCCCCGGTCTGACAGTAAATCGGTCAGCTTGCGGCTGTGAATGTTCAAGGCATGCTCTGCTATCACACTTTCTTCAGGGGCGATTGCCCCGTTTTTTTTGTAATACTTGATAATACTTCTTAAATCATCGCGAGTAATGCGCTCCCTCCGCTTTTTGGGCAGTAACCTGGCCCAGAGCAGGATACACCAGAGTACGGGGGTAAGCAGCCGGCAGAAAATACGAATCGTAGGAGCGCCATGGGTTAGAACCTGGTCAGCAATTTGTACGGCAACCAGTTTGGGCAGCATCTTGGCGAAGACCAGCATACAATAGGTCAGCAGGCCGGTAAAAATTGCCAGCTCAAAGCTATCGAGCCTTTGTGATGCCAAAGCACCGACTGAAGAGCTGCCGGCAATGCTGATGAGTGTGGTCAGCAGAACGATAGAAGAGAGGTGTTCGCTTTTATTGCGAATAATGTACTTGATATCCTTTTGGTGAGACGGTTTTTTCCGCAGTATGCGGGCCAGCCTGAGCTCGTCAACGCAGATAATGGCAGATTCAACCATGGAAAGCAGTCCGGTCAATGCGATAATTGACACGACAACAACAACCAGTAACATGCGGACCTCCTTGTGTACGATGAGAAAACGCTTGCCGGGAGTGTTAACTATCGGCAGAAGCCCTGTTCTTTCCAGTGCCCGGCATGCTCTTAATTGGATAAAAATGTGGCTATGAACCGATACCTGTATTCTCTGATTCTGTATCTGCTGGTGCCCTGTGTTTTCCTTAAACACCTTTGGCGATCGCGCCAGGCACCCGCTTACCGAAAGCGTTGGGGTGAGCGTCTGGGCTTCTATAGAACGCTCTCTTTCCATCAACCCGTCATCTGGGTGCATGCCGTTTCTGTCGGTGAAACTATTGCCAGCGCCCCTTTGGTTAAAAAGCTGATAGATAGCTACCCTGGCTATCGTGTTTTAGTCACGACCATGACGCCGACAGGCTCAGAGCAGGTGAAAAAGATCCACGGAGATACTGTGTCCCACCTGTATGCGCCATATGACCTTCCCTGTGCTCAGTCTCGCTTTTTAACGCATGTAAACCCCGCTATTGCCATCGTGATTGAAACTGAGCTCTGGCCAAACACCATCAATGCCTGTTACCAGCGTAACATTCCTGTAGTAATTGCCAATGCCCGATTGTCAGCTCGCTCAGCAAAAGGCTATCGGAAGCTGGGTAGCCTGACCCGCAAAATGATGAGTAAAATTGCCATGGTAGCCTGCCAGAATGCCGATGACGGTGAACGTTTCCTGCAATTAGGTCTCCCCAGAGAGCGCATGCGAGTCACAGGCAGCATAAAATTTGATCTGGCTGTTGATGCTCACCTGCAAGAAAAATCAAAGCAACTGAAAACATCCTGGCAAATGGGTCTTGGGCGACCGGTAACAGTGTTGATCGCTGCCAGCACCCATGATGGGGAAGATCAACCGATCATTGATGCCTTCATCGCCTTAAAGAAAACCCACAAAGACTTGCTGCTGGTGATTGTGCCAAGGCACCCTGAACGCTTTAATTCAGTGTACGAGCAGGTGCTCAGAAATCAACTTACCTGCCTGCGGCATAGCCAGCATCCCGTGTTAACATCGTCTACAGATGTTATACTTGGGGACACCATGGGCGAATTGATGATGCTCTATGGGGCGTCAGACATCGCGTTTGTGGGTGGAAGTCTGGTTGAACGCGGAGGGCATAATATGCTGGAGCCCGCATCACTGGGGTTACCTGTTATTAGTGGACCCCACACTTTTAACTTTCTCGATATCAGCCAGTCACTGGCCAAGGCTGGTGGGCTTCTCATGGTCCACAATGTGGATACGTTGATAAAAACCGTAAGTACACTGCTCGATAATACTGATTACAGGAGGATGATAGGGAAAAAAGGCGAGCAATTTGTAAAAGCCAATGGTGGCGCACTAGAGTATCAAATCCAACTCATATCGAGCGCTTTGCCTGTTTTGATTAACGAATAGGCAACGTTCCCTCATTGGAAATTGGAGAGTTAAAGCATGTTTCTGTCCAAGATGAAAAGTCGTGTTTTATATTGTGTTACCTTCTTACTTGCTGGTTTAGTTTTAGTTGGTGTCAATCTAGCAAAAGCCAGTTATATTCAAAAAGCCAGTTATATTCAAAAGGAGTCAACGCAAAACGGTCAATTTCAATCCCTGACTAAAGCCACTACCCCCCGAGCTTATATTACCAGTTATAATATTTTTAAAGGGGATTACAGTAAAATCATTCAATGTCAAATTAATCCGGCCACGGGTGCTTTTTCCAGTTGCAGTGATACCGGTGCCACTGGCTTGAATAACCCTACTATGGTTGTGCTTAACCAGCAAGGTACGCATGCTTTTATAGCCAGTTCCGATAATAACAAGATCATTCAATGTAAGGTTGATCAGGCTACGGGTAATTTTTCAAACTGTGGCGACACCGGTGCTACGCTCTTGGCACAACCAACAGGTATCACGTTAAATAAAAAGGGCACGCGCGCCTTCGTGGCGAATTTCTATGACTCAAAGATTATTACCTGTAAAGTTGATCCAGCTACGGGTAATTTTTCCAATTGTGTTGATACCAAGGGGGCTGGTTTCTCGGATCCTGCGGATATAAAATTCAATAAAGAAGAAAATCGTGCCTTTGTACTAAGTTCGTGGGGGTGCCGTGTTAATGCTTGTAAGGTTGACCCCGTTACTGGTATATTTTCACAATGCCAAAATGCAGGTGCTACCGGACTTTATATTCCCTTTGGAATGGCCTTCAATGACGCTGGTAATCAGGTTTATATCACCAATCAGGATTCAAAAGTCGTTCATTGCAAGGTTGATGTGGCTACGGGTAAATTTTCAGCCTGTGGTGATGCGGGCGCTACAGAAGTTTATGTTCCCGCTGGTATTGCGGTTAATCCCGAAGGCACCCGGGCTTATGTGGCCAATGCCTATAATTATCATGTTATTCAATGCAAAATTAATCCTGATACCGGTATGTTCTCCAATTGTGCTAAAACGGGTGCTTCCCTCTTAAAATATCCCGATGGAATTTATATACACTGGAAATAATGGCACGTTAATCATATGTGACCTATGATGACCATGGTGAATAATTCACCGTGGTCACTTAAGATTAACGCCCGCTTGTTTTGGGGGAAGGTTTTCGTTAGTCATCTTCTAATGGGTTTTTCGTTTCAACACGCCTTCTAACAATGGTAGCGTTTATATTTTCAACGGGGAAAGCATTTAACCAGAGAATAACCATAATCATAATAAGACCAGCCCGATCGGTTTTGTACCCTCAGCGTGCTGCTTATTTATCAATTACCGGTCACAACGGGTTCAGAGATGAAAATTTTATATTCCCTGGTAATAATTGTTTGCAGTGGATTGCTGGTTACAGGCGACATTGCCGCGCAACCTTACACCTACAATCACGCAAAAGTTTCGCTCTCAGATGATGGGAACAGGCTTGAAGACATATCAGGCGTTCTATTGCTTCCTGATGATATACCGTTGTGGTCAAGGCAATCCAGAGAGTATCAGCCTGGCGATCTGTCAAAAGATCTGTCAAAAGACGGCTTTTTCAGGGGACCTACCCCGTTTATTAATCTTCCCGAAACGTTTAAGCGCCATACCCACCAGCACCAGCCAAGCGTTACATCCAATGAAAAAGGTGAGTTGTTGGTTGCTTATTACTCAACACCCTCAGCAAAACAAGAAAAAAGCCTTGAACTCACTGTTCTGGCCAGCAGGTACAACTATAAAAACAAGCAATGGGAACAAGCCAGCGAGTTTTTTAAGGTCGATAATTCTAACGACCATGGAACGGCACTTTTTTATGACGATAAAAACAAGACCCTTTACCATTATAACGGTATCGGAAAACCCGGGGTAGAAGGGTGGGCAAAGCTGGCTTTAATACAGCGCGCAAGCACTGATTTTGGCCGAACATGGACTGAACCTGACATCATTGACCCGGTATTTGCCTATCGTCATCAGGTGATCAGTGGGGCTTTCAGGCGAGAAAATGGCGACCGGGTGCTACCGTGTGACAATACTGACGGGGGATTGGGGGGGACAGCTTTATATTTACACACAGGTGATCAGTGGGTTGATTATGGCAAGGGGGAAAAAGAACCCTTGTACTACACAGGAAAACAGCCAGAAGACCTTGGTTCAGTAATGGGGAATATATGCGGTATTCATGCCGGTGTTGTTGAAGTGTACCCAGAGGCAAACGAACCCCCACGCCTGCTGGCCCTCGGTCGTGCGGACCCCACATGGGTGAAAGCGTTATGGAAGGCGGATCGTTCACATTATAAAGAAGGTCATATGCCTGTCAGTCGTTCAGATCAAGCAGGCATTAACTGGTCGTATGCTCTGACAGGGTTGCCGGCCATAGGCAGTGGTCAACGGCTCGGGTTGATCCGTTTAACGGATAAACTCACATCAGGGCGATCACCTCTGCTGTTAGTGTCGTTCACAGGTCTTAGAAACAGAGATCGCAATGAAAATAACCCAGCTGAGAACACCAACCTCGGTCCGGCCATGGCCTTTATTGATAACGACGGTCATCAAATAGAATACCGGGGACTGTACGCTGCTTTGAGCTATGATGAAGGGCAAACCTGGCCGGTAAGGAAACCTCTGACGCCCGCGGATGGCAAAACGTATGACGGCGGCGCCTGGACCGGCAGGTTTATTGCCACAAAAACGCAGGGAGAACCTGCCGGCTATGTCACCTTGACACAAACCCCCGATGGCACGATTCATCTTCTGACCAGCAGACTGTATTATTCGTTCAACCTGCACTGGCTTGAGAATCATTCTTTATCCTGGCAGCCTTCCGGGGAATGAAGCCCGCTATTGTCAGGCGTTTTAACGCAGAGCTGGCGTTCAGTTTTCAGCCTCTGCTCCTAAGAAGCAGTCTAAAAATAACTTCCCGATTTTCGTTCACCCTGAGCTCTAAGCTTGCTGAAGAGTCGAACGGTGATGGCAGCGAGCTTCGACAGGCTCAGCCCGAACGGCAAAACTGGGAAGTTATTATCAGACTCTTACTAAAGCGGCGTTAGAAAAGACGATTGGTATAAAGTTATCTCTGTCTGTTGTCGATCAAGATAATAAGGAAACTCCAGAGAGCGGGCACCATGAATAAACACTTCTTGCTGACAGCTACAGCCATCTTCTTAAGTGGTTGTGTCAGTAAGTCTGTCCATTATAACGAGGCGTGGTCAAAGGCTAAGAACCTGACCAATACGGCAGGTATGTCCTTTCAGATTCATGACCAGCAATTGCCGGAGACTGCTTACAATAAAGAAGGTCAGTTAATGGACTATAAGCTAAGCGGTATCTCTCATCCTGCTTATGGTGGAGCCAGTGGGATAGCCGGTGTCAGCATTGCCCCCTATGGCGCTTATGAAAGCTTCTACTGGGGATGGGGCGTACCCGGTGCCAGCCACAGAAAACATCATCGGCTATTTGCCTGGATGCCTGAAAACCAGGCGATGGATGAAATGCATGCCCGGCAGGTATTGGAAAACCTGGTCGTCAAAATGTCAACCATGGTACTTCAGGAGATGCAGTATCAGCTGCAACCGGTAAAAACACCTTTTATCCATATGGGGCTTCCTTTTCAGCAATGGTACCTTGAGCGCAGTGACGGTCAGTGCTCATTCGAGCAAATGAACTGTATGTTAAGTGTCTATATTCCTGAACCTATTGGACCGGTCATTACGCCGCCTTTTTCCTACTATGCGACGGCAGGGCAGAATGCCTGGTTATTCCACGTTGCTGATGAGCAGCGTTATCCAAGAGTTGCCCTTACCCAGGGCGACGGTCTGAAGAGCATGGAAGAAAATGTGTTTTATCAAAAGCTCAGCGCTCGCATGCCCGGATGGGCATACCTTTATTTGGCACCAGCAGAAGTAGGGATAGGGGATAAAAATAAAACCATTGGTTATCCGTATCTGCTTGAAAAAGGTAAACCTTTACTTTTTGTTCGCCCTGTGCGGTAAAGCTGCTGGCGCCTGAGCGTTTTGACAGGCTGCTTTACTGGCAATATTTATTGCCCCAGCATAAACCGCTTGTCAAAGCCAGGTAAGGGCCATACAGGAGTACTGGGTCAGTTGGGTGTTTAACTCAAATTACCGCCCAACCATCCGACTCAAGTGTTTTCATCTCGTCATAGCCTACAGGCATTTCTCTTTCAAAAAAGCTGTTAGAACGAATAATATTTACCAGAAGATGGAGATGATTAAAAAATGCGGGCTCACGTGCATTAATAGCGTTAAAACCCATGCTCTTTGCTTCTAGAAGATTGTCAGAGGAATCATCAAAAAGATAAACCATTTCAGGTCTGATAAAACTCCAAAGATCAAAAGCTTTACTGGCACTGTGCCGTGTGTTATTGCTTGAACTATTTAGGAACGCACGAAAACGTTCTAACGCACGGCCCCTGTAAGATTCGTATTGCAGACCTCTGTCAGCAAGCGAGTACCTGGACACAACTCTTATACTTGAAGCAACTGTCTGTGAAGCACCATAAGCTTCTATAAAAAAGCGCCTGATAGCCTCTGGCGTATAACGCCCATTGGTAATGACCACGATAAATACTGACCGTCCCATCATGGGATAGTTATCATTCAATGCAAAAACAAAATTCCGCATCATCCCAACAGCAAGGGGGTATTGAAGGGTTTCAACCGATTCTCCCGACATAGGCATGGCCAAAACGGTGAGTGGACTCTCTCCTTTTTCATTTTTCTGACACTCTGTTAAACGGGCTTCACGATCCCATAGACTTCCCTGGGGTATATTCTCACCAGTCTTTGAACAAACCAGAGTGTCGTCAAAATCGAAAGCTATCACCAGTCGCATAACAAACCTCAAAACATCATTGCCGTGGATTTGTCCGTAAATAACATCCCTGTTTCACGCCATTTGGGGTACAGTCGTGTGGCTCCAGGAGGCTGTCGGACTTATGCTTTCGAGCATAAAATTCAGTAGGGCGAGTCAGAATTTTCGATCAATTCGTGCGAATAGTTGATCTATTTAAGCAAATTGATCGGAAATTCTGGCCGCACTTTTTCTTACTTTCTCGTACTTTCTCGTACTTTCTCGTACTTTCTCGTACTTTCTCGTACTTTCTCGTACTTTCTGGATTTTAGGCCAAAATTGTCTTAAGTCCGACAGGCTTCTGGTTTAGCTGTTATTTATCAAAGCAGGTTATCATGCTTCCCAGGCAAGTCAGAAGCGTGTTTTCGACTTCTTTAAAATACGTTGTCAAGATACCAACCGTCCTCCTGAGTCTGGATCGTCGTTTTTCTCCATGTAATGCTTTGCGGCTTCGACTGTCTCAAAAGGTCAGCCTTTACTTTTTATTCACCCTGCTCAGTAAAGCTGCTGGCGCCTGAGTGTTTTGACAGGCTGCTTTACCGGGAATCATTCATTCCCATAGTATAGATAGAATAGATAGTATAGGTAGCATCAAAACCGAGTAAGAGTTATGTGAACGCAATGGGTCACTTGAGTATTTAATTCAAACTACCGCCCAACCATCAGTCTCGAGTGTCTTTATTTGGTCATAGCTTGTATTATGTATGCCGCCAAGAAAACGTTCAGAACGAATAATATTCACCAGGAGATTGAGGTGGTTGAAAAATGCGGGTTCACGTGAATTAATAGCGTTAAAACCTTTTTCCTTGGCTCCCAGAAGGTTGTGAGTAAGGTCATCAAAAAGATAAACCATTTGAGGAGTTATAAAACTCCAAAGATCAGTAGCCGTGTTTTCATAGAGCCTTGGTCTATGACGTGAACTATTTAAGAATCTACAAAAAGTTTCTAATGCGGTTGCCCTGTTAATGTTGTATCGCAGGTCTCGATCATGATGACAACACCTTGAAACAACCCTTATACCTATAGCAACGTCTTCTGAAGCACCGTAAGCTTCCATGAAAAATCGCCTGATAGCCACTGGCATGTATGATCCGTTGGTTATGACCACTACAAATACTGATCGTCCAATGACGTGTGGGTTATCATTCAATGCAAAAACAAAATTTTTCATCATCCCACGAGCGAGGGGGTATTGAATGGTTTTAATCGATCCCGATTTAAGCGTGGCTTGAATGATGATCGGCTCCTCTGACTTATGCATTTTCTGGCAGTGTGTTAAGAGGCTTTCACGATCTTGTCTACTTCCAGCAGTCACATTTTTATTATTTTTCATGCAAACCAGAGTATCGTCAAAATCGAAGGCTATCAACAGTCGCATAGCAAACCTCAAAACATCATTGCCAGGTATTTTACCGGAAATAGCGCCTCCTCTCTTTCACGTCTTCATGTCTTCACGTCATTTGGGGCGCGGCTGTGTTGTTCTACTTTACCTATAATGAGACCATGGTGATGTGCTTGCGCCAGGTCACTTGAGTATTTAATTCAAACTACCACCCAACCATCCGTCTCGAGTGTTTTTATTTGATCATAGCTTGTATTATGTATGTCTCCAAGAAAACTTTCAGAACGAATAATATTCACCAGGAGATTGAGAGGGTTAAAAAGTGCGGGTTCACGTGAATTAATAGCGTTAAAACCTTTTTTTAGATTTAGTTCCAGCAACCCTGTTCTTATCAGATTTCACGCAAACCAGAGTGTCGTCAAAATCGAAGGCTATCAACAGCCGCATAGCAAATCTCCAAACACCATTGCCAGGGATTTTTCCGAAAATAACGCCTCTGTTTCACGCCATTTAGGGTGCAGCCGCGCGGTTTTACTTTGGCAGTCATTTATCAAAGCAGGTTATCATGCTCTCTATGCGCTGGAGCGTATTGTCGACTTCTTTAAAATACGTTGTCTATTCGCGCATGGATGATACCAATGACATGGGAACAAGGGGGCGATGATAGACCTGCTGTGCTATAGTGGCGTGAAATAAATAACACCAATGGCTTACTCTAACCGCGCCTGTAGAGCTGACTAACAAAGGTCTTTGGTATAAAGCACACGAGGATCGTATTTTGCCTTCATTCGGTCATGGGACAGTGATACCGCCTTCTTCAACGCGCGGCCAATTCAGTTCCCGACTCGGGTTTATCATCTCTGCCGCAGGCTGTGCGGTGGGCATTGGCAATATCTGGAGTTTCCCTGCCCTCACCGCTGAAAATGGGGGCGCGGCCTTTGTATTGGTCTATCTTGTCATGTCATTCACCCTTGCCTACCCGGCGCTGGTGGCAGAGCTGACCATCGGGCGCTTCAGTACGTCTGACCCGGTGACCGCGCTTGAGCGTATTAATCCCCGTCCGCTGTGGCAAAAGCTGGGTAAGTTGACAGGTTTAGCGGCAATGACGACCATCACACTGATTTACAGTTTCTACAGTATTGTTGGAGGCTGGTTTATTGGTTTTAGCGTTATCCCCGTTGCTGACGGGTTAGGCTTAAAGGGCTTCGGAGAGTCAATGGGCGCATTTTCTACCGTATTTTCTCTCCTGTTTATGCTGGTTTTTATGCTACTGACCACGTTAATGGTGACCCGGGGTGTGAAAGAAGGTATTGAACGATGGTCCAGTCGTTTGATGCCTGCTTTGTTTGTTCTTTTATTGGTGCTGATTGCTTTTGGGTTGACCCGCGAAGGCGGTATGGAGGGGGTAAAGGTCTACCTGTTGCCGGACTTTTCACGGTTATTGGACTCAAAACTGCTCATCAGCGCACTGGGGCAGTCATTTTTCTCCATGTCCCTGGGGGTTGGGGCAATGATGGTCTATGGGTCTTATCTGAATAAAAACGCGAATATTCCAACAACAGCCGCCCATGTGGCTGTCCTTGATAGTACGGTGGCTTTTATGGCAGGGCTACTGGTGATACCGTGCATGTACGCTGCGATGCGTCAGGGCATAACCATCTACGCTCCTGATGGCTCGCTGCTCAACGCTGACGCACTGGTGTTTGTCGTTTTGCCCGCACTGTTTAAGCAGCTTGGGGTAGCTGGTCAATGGGTATTTTTTGCCTTTTTTGTACTGATGACTATTGCTGCGTTAACGTCCTCTATCGCTATGCTGGAAACGCCGGTTTCTTTCCTGGTTGAACGGGGCAACCTGCGACGTAACACTGCTTGTTGGTTGGTAAGCACCATTGCCGCAGTGATCGCCTTCGCCATTATTATCCATAGGGATACCCTGTTGTCCCTGACGGTAAAAATAACAACTCACTACCTGATGCCCCTGCTTTGTCTGGCTACATCAATATTTTGTGGCTGGCTAATGAGGCAGGACCGGTTGTTAAGTGAAATTCGTCGTGGTTTTCCAGACGTGGAGACTCACCTGTTTTGGACAATATGGCCCTGGTATATTCGGATTGTGTGTCCTGCGCTGATATTTTTGCTGGTGTTAAACAGTTTTTAACTGTTGAGAATCAGAGAGGCAAAGGCCCACTGACGACTGCCCAACCATCAGCCTCAAGTGCCTCCGCATCGTCATAGCTTATATCAGGTATTCCCTTAAAAAAGCTTTCAGAACGAATAATATTCGCCAGCATGATAAGATGGTTGAAAAATTCTGGTTCACGTGAATTAACAGCAGTAAACCCCGCACTACTTGCTGCCTCACGGTTTTCAGGATTATCATCAAAAAAATAAACCATTTCAGGCCTGATAAAACTCCAAAGATCAGCCGCTGCATTATAAGACTCTTGTCTATTATCTGAACTATTCAGGAATTGACAAAAGCCTTCCAGCACGTTGTTGATGATAGCATTGTACCGTAGACCTCTATCACAATGTGCGATACTGGTCACAACTCTTATACTTGCGGCAACCGGCAGTGAAGCATTGTATGCTTCTATGAAAAAGCGCCTGATAGAGTCTGGCGTATAGCGTCCCTTGGTAATAACCATGATAAATACTGATCGCCCAACGATCTGTGGGTTATCGTTCAATGCAAAAACCAAATTCCGCATGACACCAACAGCAAGGGGGTATTGAAAGGTTTTAACTGGATCCTTTTTACTGTTCAGGGCTGGAATTAAGAGGGGTTCCACTCCTTTTTCATTTTGCTGACACTCGGTTAAACAACTTTCATAATCATTTCTGCCTCTAGGAATCGCATTCTCATCCGTCTTCTTGCAAGCCAGCGTTTGACTAAAATTGAAAGCTATCACCAGTCGCATAGCAAGCCTCCAAACATTACTGCTAGGAGCCTGACCGAGAATAGCGCCCGTAGCGAGGATTACGAGAAATTGAGGATAAAAATTTCTGCTTCTGAGGATAATAGTGGGGCTATTTGACGAAGAAGCAGGAATTTTCAGACCAATTTATCGCAACCGCAGTAGGGTAGTCTATTCTCGGACAGGCTCCTAGGGGTTTGTTCAAAAATAACGTCTCTTTTTCACGCCATTTGGGGCACAACTGATATTCTGTTAAACCTCCACTTGTCAGTTGACTTACCTTGAGATAGAAGAAAAGTAAATCCTGTGACGTTAATGTCAGCGCCCCTCAGCTGTCTGCATGAAGCAGAAACATGGTCAAAGCCGTAAGAAAATCGTTGTTTAATTGGACTTCTCCAGTGATCTGGCTGGAGGAGGATGTCAACGCAGCTTTTCAATATCCCGAACAGCGCCTTTATCAGCACTGGTTGCCATCATGGCATAGGCTTTAAGGGCTGCTGATACCTGGCGGGGTCTGTCCATTGCTGGTTTCCAGGCTTGTGAACCTTTAGCTTCCATTGCCGTTCGCCGCTGGCTCAGCTCTTTGTCACAAAGCAGGACATTGATTGAGCGTGCAGGAATATCAATACGAATAATATCACCTTGTTCAATCAGCCCTATGGCACCACCGGCAGCCGCTTCGGGTGACACATGACCAATGGACAAGCCAGAGGTGCCACCAGAAAAGCGGCCATCGGTTAATAACGCGCAGGCTTTACCCAGCCCTTTTGATTTCAGGTAGCTGGTGGGGTATAGCATTTCCTGCATGCCAGGGCCACCACGGGGGCCTTCATAGCGGATGACCACAACATCCCCGGTTTTCACCTTGCCATTGAGAATATCATGCACGGCAGCATCCTGGCTTTCACAAATGTGGGCAGAGCCCTCAAACACCAGAATATTGTCGTCAACCCCCGAGGTTTTAACCACACAACCCTCTTCGGCAATATTACCGTAAAGGACAGCTAAGCCCCCTTCTTCACTGTAAGCATGTTGATGATTGCGGATGCAGCCTTCTTTGCGATCATCATCCAGCGTGTCCCAGCGTGTGCTCTGGCTGAAGGCTGCCGTGGTTCTTATGCCGGCAGGCCCTGCACGGTAAAACTGTTTTACCCCCTCATGCTCGGTTTGAATGATATCCCATTTTGCCAGTGATTCACGGAATGAGGTACTGTGTACGGTGGGAATGTGGTCATGGAATAAACCCGCACGCTCAAGTTCGCCTAAAATAGCCATTACCCCACCGGCACGATGAACGTCTTCCATATGATACCGTTGAATATTCGGTGCAACCTTGCACAACTGGGGGACTTTGCGCGAAAGACGGTCAATATCCTTCATAGTAAAAGGGACGTTACCTTCTTGAGCGGCTGCCAGTAAGTGCAAAATAGTATTGGTAGAACCGCCCATGGCAATATCAAGGCTCATGGCATTCTCAAAAGCTTCAAAGCTGGCAATGGTTCGAGGCAATACACTGTAATCGTCTTGTTCATAGTAGCGTCTGGTTATCTCAACGATGATTCGACCAGCGTCCAGGAATAGGCTTTTCCTGTCAGTATGGGTTGCCAGCATGGACCCATTGCCAGGTAATGATAAGCCCAATGCTTCGGTTAAACAGTTCATGGAATTGGCGGTAAACATTCCTGAGCAGGAGCCACAGGTTGGGCAGGCAGAGCGCTCAATTTCTGCAACGGTTTCATCATCAGCATCAGAGGCAGCAATGACCATGGCATCCACCAGATCCAGTCCATGACTTGCCAACCGGGTTTTTCCGGCTTCCATAGGGCCGCCAGAGACAAAGATCACCGGGATATTTAACCGCATGGCCGCCATCAGCATCCCGGGAGTGATTTTGTCGCAATTGGAAATACACACCAAAGCGTCAGCGGTGTGAGCGTTCACCATGTACTCGACGGAGTCTGCGATAATATCGCGACTGGGCAGGGAGTAAAGCATGCCATCGTGCCCCATGGCAATCCCGTCATCCACGGCGATGGTATTAAATTCTTTAGCGACACCACCGCGGTTTTCAATTTCACGACAGACCAGTTGTCCCATATCTTTCAGGTGGACATGCCCCGGCACGAACTGGGTGAATGAGTTGGCAACAGCAATAATAGGTTTACCAAAATCATCATCGTTCATGCCTGTTGCGCGCCAGAGCGCACGGGCACCGGCCATATTGCGGCCATAGGTTGAGGTTTTGGAGCGATAAACGGGCATGAACAACGATTCCTCTACAGCGTACCTTGTCGTCGGGTATCTTATAGGCCCTCACCGACTCCCTGGAAGGACTGACACCTATTAATAGCAGGAGGATAAGCCGGTGAGATTTTGTAATCAATGGTTTTTATGCAAGAGATAAAGTAACGTTAATTTGATGCTCTCAAGGTAGAAACCATCGAGATCGCAGAATAAATTGGTGAGGGACATAGAGTCTTTCTGACTAGGAGCCTGTCGGACTTATGCTTTCGAGCATAAAATTCAATAGAGCGAGTCAGAATTTTCGATCAATTTGTGCGAATAGTTGACCTGTTTAAGCAAATTGATCGGAAATTCTGGCCGCGCTTTCTCGCGCTTTCTCGCGCTTTCTCGCGCTTTCTCGCGCTTTCTCGCGCTTTCTGGATTTTAGGCCGAAATTGTCTTAAGTCCGACAGGCTCCTAGCAACTTTAATCAAAAAGGAGAACCCTGAAAAAGCCGGTGCTTTATTGGACAGTGTTATAGAAATAAAAAGTTATAGAAATAAAAAGACAAAAAAAGGTCATAATGAACATGGTTAACCTCCGATGCGCTTCCAGCAGGCTTTGGTACATGTGATACAAGATTTGAGTAGGAATTACGCTGCTGTGTTAAACTGTAAGCAGCTTGCTACCGTTTCTGTGATTGATCCACCCGTATGGGAGGCATTTCCAATTTTTAATTATTTTAATTATCTTAATTATTTATTCAAAACATAATGCTTCACCTTGAAAAGGGGTCAATCTCGCCAGGCTAAGACTGCTGTAACACTTCCATCGCCATCATGCCTGCGAAGGGGAGGAGGTTCAGATAATAGGCTTCAGCGCGCGCAGTAGAGGGATCACGGTAGTTTTTCATTTGTCTGTATCAGGATTTATGACATGATTGACAATAAATTTGAAGAGGAAGTGGCCGGCTCGTCAGGTGAAACTGAGGAGAGGGGGGGCAGGTGTGATTTTACTTGCATCGTGGAAAGTGAAGCCCTGGAGCTTTTTGTTCATGCAATGATGCAACCGCCTGTTCATACCACCCTTTTCAAGTATTTAGCATTTGAAGATATCGCTAATCTCAGACAGGCTATTATACATTGTCATACAACCAGTAGTTTCCTGCGTGGCATTCTGTTATACGATGGTTTGATGAGGATAGTTCCTTATCAGACGAGCCTGGTGCGTGGGGTTGAGCCTTTACTTGCACAAATCAATAGTTGGAAGATTTGTAATAAGAGCAGCACTTCTTCAAGAAAAAAGCCGAGGTGGACTTCCCAGAATTCTCTGGGTAAAGAACTTACGGTGTTACACCTTATCTCTTACCGCCGCAAAAAGGTAAGAATTCCGGCGTTGCGAGGGGCCTATGGGGGGGGGACTCCCGCGAGTGTTTTTAGCTCCTGCGTTATGGCCGGTGAGTTAAACGACAACACTTTTTTTCATCTCTCATTCAAACATGATACAGCCGAAGAAAAAAACGAGGGAATAGCGATATTTGCCCCAACGTATCAAGTGTTAATAAACCGCTTGATTCGCCAGGGGTTTATCGATCATTTCATTAATAATTTTAATACATCTCACGAGCTAAAAAAATTAATCAAAGAAGCCAGTGCTGAAAAAGCCGGTACTGTATTAAAGGATGCTATTGAGATAAAGCCAGGCATGAAGTCAGGATGATGAGAGTTAGCATCCCTGGGTGTGTTAACCTCTGGCACAGGGCTTGAGTAGAGAATACGCCGCGTCACATCTGTGCTTAATCTGCCACCGTTTTTTGTGTAAGATCCATCTGCAAGAGAAGATTTTTCCACTTTCCACTTTCCACTTTCCACCTTTTTAACCCTTTACCTGAATTCAAAACATAAGGCTGCGCCCTGAAAAGGGGTTCAGTCTCGCAAGGTTCCAAGACTGCTGAAACACTTCCATTACCATCATTCTGGCCGCACTTTCTCGCACTTTCTCGCACTTTCTCGCACTTCCTGGATTTCAGGCCGAAATTGTCTTAGGTTCGACAGGCTCCCAGGGAAGGTAAGGCTGTTCAGGTAATAGATGCCAGCTTTTGCAGTAGGGATAACGATAGCATTATTAGCAGTTAGCTTTACGAGGGTCTGTGACATGATTGAACCTGAAGAAGCGGTCAGCCTGTTAGGTGGAACTGAATCTGAGGAAGGAATGGTCAGGCATGAGTTAACTTGCATCGTAGAAGCCAGGGCCCTGAAGCTTTTCGTCCGTGCGATGCTGCAGCCGCCTGTTCATACCACGCTTTTTAAGTACCTGGATTTCAAAGACATTAGCAATCTCAGACAAGCTATTTTGTACTGTCACGCAACGACTGAACTGCGTGGCATTCTTTTATACGATGGCTTAATAAGGGTGATTCCTTATAGTATAAATCTATGTCATTTGCTTGAGCCTTTTCGTGCAGAAGTTCAGAGGTGGTTGATATCTGATGAAGATAACGATTCCTGGAAGGCCATGACGAGAAGGGGATACAAGCCCAACCCGGGTAGAGAGCTGAGGGTTATCCATCTGCTCTCTTACTCACGCAAAAGGGTTAAATTATTAGACCCGTTGCCAGAGGGGCAGGCGTTCGAGGGTGTTGATCCTGAGTATAGAAACTTCTGCAGAATGGGCGGCGAGTTAGATGACAACACTTTTTTTCATCTCTGTTTTATAAATAGTTCACGTTCAGATTTTAGAAACTTGGGTTGTGTAGTCTTTGCCCCAACGTATAAAAGTCTACTAACACGCCTGACTCCGATGGTTCCCCTGAATTTTTTAGCTAGTTTCGTTAACCAATTAAATACATCCCACGAGCTGAAAAAATTAATCAAAGAAGCCAGTGCTGAAAAAGCCAGTACTGTATTACAGGGTGCTATTGAGATAAAGCCAGGTAAGAAATCAGGGTGATGAGAGTTAGTGCTTCGAGCTGGCCATTTCACCTCTGGCTCAACGCCTGAATAGAGACTACGCCGCGTCACGCCTGTGCTTAATCTGCCACCGTTTTTTGTGTACGATCCACTTGTAAGGGAAGAATTTTCGACTTCCACCCTTTATAACTCTTTATTCAAAACATAAGCCTGGCCCTGAAAAAGGGGCCTGTCTCCCAAGGTTCCAAGACTGCTTCTTAAGTCCGACAGGCTCCTGGCGAAGGTAAGGCTGTTCAGATAATAGATGCCAGCTTTCGCAGTGGGGATAACGGTAGCATTATTAGCAGTTAGCTTGACGAGGGTCTGTGACATGATTGAACCTGAAGAAGCGGTCAGCCTGTTAGGTGGAACTGAGTCTGAGGAAGGGATGGTCAGGCATGAATTAACGTGCCTGGTGGAAGCCAGAACGCTGCGGCTTTTCGTTCATGTAATGGAGCAGCCGCCTGTTTATACAACGCTTTTTAAGTACCTGGACTTCAAAGACATCAGTAACCTCAGACAAGCTATTTTACACTGTCACGCAACCACTGGCCTGCGTGGCATTCTTTTATACGATGGCTTAATGAGGGTAATTCCTTATCCGGTGAGCCTGGTAGGTAAGATTGAGCCTATACTTGCCGAGGTCAATAACTGGCGGATCACTAACGATACCGAGAAAAGTTCCTACAAATCCATACAAAGAAGTGCTTTTCAGCCCAGCATGGGCAGAGAGCTTAAGATTATCCATCTTATCTCATACTGCCGCACCAGGAATAAAGTAACACGACCGTTGTCAGAGGAACAAATCATGGGTGCTGCTGATCCTAAGCACAGTAATTTCTGCCTTATGTCCGGTGAGTTAGACGACAATACTGTTTTTTATTTATCCTTTCGAAATTCGCCACTCGAAATAAAACGGGGTTTTGTGTTATTTGCCCCAACGTACAAAGGATTAGTACACCGCCTGGCTCGCCTTAACAAGTATTTACTGGAAGATTTCGCTGACTGCTTAAATTCATCCCAAGAGCTGTCAAATTTAATTCAAGAGGCTAGTGCTGAAAAAGCCAGTACTTTATTGGGGAGTCTTATGGAAATAACAAGAAAGAAAAAAAAGTCATAATGATCATGGGGAATTCCCCCATGTGTTTTCAGCGGGCTATGGGATGTCTGGCACAAGGTTTCAATATAGAGTACTCTGCGTCAAACCTGTACTTAATCTGCTACCGTTTTTCTGTGACCGATCCACTTTCAAAAAGAGAGCCATATGACGCCTGAAGATTTTGCCCATCTGGCCAGCAAGGGGTACAACCGTATTCCGGTGAGTCGTGAGATACTTGCTGACCTTGATACCCCGTTAACCACCTACCTTAAACTGGCCAATGGCCGTTATTCTTATCTGCTGGAGTCTGTGCACGGTGGTGAAAAGTGGGGGCGTTACTCCATGATTGGCCTGCCTTGTCGCACGCTCCTTCGTATTTATGGTCACACCGTTGAAGTCGAGACAGACTCAACCGTGGTTGAGAG
Source organism: Candidatus Sororendozoicomonas aggregata (assembly GCF_031528575.1). Lineage (NCBI taxonomy): Bacteria > Pseudomonadati > Pseudomonadota > Gammaproteobacteria > Oceanospirillales > Endozoicomonadaceae > Candidatus Sororendozoicomonas > Candidatus Sororendozoicomonas aggregata. Next base: position 8,574 of record NZ_JAVLSP010000012.1, on the reverse strand, counting down.
TCATACCGTTGATGACCCATTGGCTTTCGTCAAAGCGTTTCAGCAGCGCTATCGTGTGGCTGAGCTTCCCCATCCGCAACGCTTTAATGGGGGATTGGTGGGTTATTTCAGCTACGATACTGTCCGGTATATTGAGCCACGACTAAAGGCAACCACACCGCAAGACACTATTGGTACACCGGATATCCTGTTGATGGTTTCTGACGATATTGTGATCTTTGACAACCTCAGTGGTAAGCTGATGTTGGTTTCCCACGCTGACCCGGCAGAGTCCGACGCGCTGCAAAAAGCAGAAGCAAAGCTCAATGAGCTGGAATATCGGCTTCAGTCACCCTATGTTATACCCACGTCGCACGCTAATGACCATCAGGTAGCAGAGCAGGATTTTCTCTCCAGCATGGGGCAGGCCAGTCATAAAGACTATGTGGAAAAAATTCGTGAGTATATTCTCAGTGGTGATGCCATGCAGGTGGTGCTGTCCCAACGCATGAGCATTCCCTTTGACAGTGCCCCCCTTGATTTATATCGTGCGCTGCGCAGCACCAACCCATCCCCTTACATGTATTACATGGATTTGGATGACTTCCATATTGTCGGCTCATCGCCAGAAATTCTGGCACGACTGGAAGACGGTGAGGTTACTGTTCGTCCCATTGCCGGAACCCGTAAGCGAGGTGCCACAGAGGCACGGGATAAAGCCCTCGAAGCTGAATTACTGGCTGATCCCAAAGAGCTGGCGGAGCACCTGATGCTCATAGATCTTGGCCGTAACGACGTGGGACGTGTAGCAAAAACGGGCACCGTTAGTCTGACGGATAAAATGATCGTGGAGCGCTACTCCCATGTGATGCATATCGTCTCAAACGTCACCGGTCAGATAAAACCGGGGCTTGACGCGCTGGATGTTCTGAAAGCTACCTTGCCTGCTGGCACGTTAAGTGGCGCGCCCAAAGTTCGGGCCATGGAAATTATTGACGAAATGGAGCCGGTTAAACGCGGTGTCTATGGCGGTGCTGTGGGCTATCTGGCCTGGAATGGCAATATGGATACCGCCATTGCTATCAGAACGGCCGTGATCAAAGACCGACAGTTGCATATACAAGCTGGCGGCGGCATCGTAGCAGATTCCATTGCCGAGCTGGAATGGAAAGAAACCATGAATAAAGGGCGTGCTGTTTTTCGGGCTGTTGCAATGGCTCAGGCAGGGTTGAACAAAAAAATGCCAGAGGAGCCAAACTCATGTTGTTGATGATTGATAATTACGATTCGTTCACCTGGAATCTGGTGCAGTATTTTGGTGAGCTCGGTGCCAGCGTTGAGGTGTACCGTAATGATCAAATAACCCTGGCTGACATTGAACGACTCAAGCCCGATCATATAGTGATTTCCCCGGGGCCTTGTACGCCCAATGAAGCGGGTATTTCCATGGCTGTTATTGAACGGTTTCAGGGTGATATTCCGCTGCTCGGTGTCTGCCTTGGGCACCAGAGTATCGGGCAGGCTTATGGCGGCAAGATCATTCGTGCCCGAAAAGTGATGCACGGGAAAGTATCAGCGGTATTTCACAACGATAAAGGGGTCTTTGCAGGCTTGCCTAATCCTGTCAAGACCACCCGCTACCACTCGTTGGTCATTGAGAAAGAGAGTCTGCCTGACTGCCTCGAAGTGACTGCCTGGACGCGTACGGATGACGGTCAAGACGATGAAATCATGGGGGTACGCCACAACGCATTACCCGTTGAGGGTGTTCAGTTTCATCCAGAGTCTATTATGACCGAGCTCGGTCATGAGCTACTCAATAACTTTTTACGCCGATAAAAACAGACCTTTTTATGCATATTAAAGAAGCTATTGCCTGCATTGTTGAGCACCGTGACCTTGGCGGGAGTGAAATGGTCAGTGTCATGGAGCAGATCATGGCAGGTCAGTGCTCTGATCTTGAGATCAGTGCTTTTCTCACTGGCCTGCGAATGAAAGGTGAAAGCCTTGATGAGATTACCGGCGCAGCCAGGGTGATGCGCGCTCTGGCAACGCCGGTCAGTGTCGATATTGAACACCTGGTGGATATTGTTGGCACAGGCGGTGACGGTGCGCATTTATTCAATGTGTCATCGTCGTCTGCTTTTGTCGCTGCCGCCTCGGGTGCCCATGTGGCCAAACACGGTAATCGGGGCGTTTCCAGCGCCAGTGGCAGTGCGGATCTGCTGGAAAAAGCCGGTGTTAATTTGGCCATCTCGCCAGAGCAGGTGGCAAAGTGTGTTAAAGAAGTGGGTGTTGGTTTTATGTTTGCTCCGGCACATCACAGCGCCATGAAAAATGTTGCCGCTGCGCGTAAGCAGCTGGGGATTCGCACACTGTTTAACATCCTCGGCCCCTTGTCCAACCCTGCTGGCGTAAAAAATCTGGTGGTCGGCGTATTTTCCAAAACACTGTGCAAACCCCTGGCAGAGGTGTTTCGTGAGCTCGGTAGTGAGCAGGTAATGGTCGTACATTCTGGTGATGGTCTGGATGAAATCAGTCTTGCCACTGAAACGCGGGTTGCTGAGCTTAAAAACGGCAAGATTGCGCAGTACACCATTAGCCCCGAAGCCCTTGGCATCAAGCGCCAAAGCCTTGAAGGCCTTGAAGTTGACGGGTCTGAAGCCTCCCTTGCGCTGATCAAAGATGCCCTGGGCCAACGGGTGGGGCAGCATGCGCCAAAAGCGGCTGATATGATCGCCCTGAACAGTGGTGCCGCTATTTATGTGGCCGGTGTCGCCGACTCACTGGCCGAGGGTGTTGCCATTGCCAGGGAAACCATTATGAGTGGCCTGGCCCTTAAAAAAATGCGGACCCTGGCTACTTTCAGCCAGGGTTTTAATCAGGAATAATGCGCCATGTCCTTACCCACCATCCTGAATACAATTATCACACGTAAACAGGAAGAAGTGGCCTTTGGTCAGCGAAAATTGCCATTGACAGAAGCGCGAGCCAGGGCAGCTGATTGTGCGCCTGCCCGCGGTTTTGCCCAATCGTTGACGGCACGGGTCGCTGCCTCAAAGGCGGCTGTGATTGCTGAAGTGAAAAAGGCTTCCCCGAGCAAAGGCGTTATTCGTGAGAATTTTGACCCGGCGAGTATTGCGGCAAGCTACGAGCAAGCGGGCGCAACCTGCCTGTCGGTGCTGACCGATCAGGATTTTTTCCAGGGGCATGCACAGTATTTGCGCCAAGCCAGGGCCGCCACTTCACTGCCGGTTTTGCGCAAGGACTTTGTGATTGACCCCTGGCAGCTCTATGAAGCTCGTTTGATGGGCGCTGACTGTATTTTGCTTATTGTTTCTGCTTTATCCGACGGGCAGCTGCGTGATTTTAACGGTATTGCCCAGGAGCTTGGGATCAGTGTTTTGGTGGAAGTGCACGGCGCCGAAGAGCTGACCCGGGCGCTGCCGTTACCTGATGCCTTGCTTGGCATCAATAATCGCAACCTGCACACGTTTGAGGTTAGCCTGGACAACACTTTCTCATTGTTACCTGCTATTCCTGAGGGACGGCTGGTGATTACTGAAAGTGGCATTCACAGACAAAACGATGTAAAGGCAATGATCGACCACAATATCCGTTGTTTCCTGGTGGGTGAGGCTTTTATGCGTGAGCCTGAGCCAGGGGAAGGATTACAGCGGTTATTTTCTGATTATTTATCGTAGCAGCGGAAAAACAAGTAGTTTGGAGGGGGCAAAACGCACGACTTGAGACACTCATACGAAACAGGGATACAAGACAAAGGTTATCTGTTCAGGCGGCTAAACAAAAGACAGTGTGGCACGCTCAAAGACAGCCACACTCACCGCGTTTAGTTCATTACGCCACATGATACCCTGGCGCCACCACCACCCATAGGGGGGGTATCTGTATAATTATCACCACCCATATGAATCATTAGTGAATGTCCTTTCAGGTCTTTCATGGTAAGGCGCGGGGCAATCACTGCCATATGAATTTCGCCTTTATCATTGGCAATCAAACGAGGCAGGTCGCCTAAATGCCCATTACCGTAGGGTCCGGCATGTTTTTTTGTATGGTGTGGGTCAAAATGACCATCAGCAGCTAATGCTGCTACGAGCTTGCCTTCTTTTTCACCAGCAGCACAAGATGGATTTTGATGAATATGGAAACCGTGTTCCCCCGGTGTAAAGCCTTTTAAATCTACCTGAAACTGTACACCTTTTTTCGTCGGCGTGATAATAATATCCCCCATGTCAGCCCCTTCGCCTGTATCTGAGACCTTATGCATTTTTACAGTCACTGAATGTTTCGCGCAACCTGATAGTAACAGGAAAAGAGCAGTGGCAATCACTGCCATACCTCTAGGCTTCATAGCGACCTCTCAACATATTTTCAACATCAAGCATAGTTAGCTTTTCAAGGTTGTCAGGTACGCTTACACAATCACAAGGTTGGCGATGTTGGTCTTTGGTCGTTTTTTCTATACCCTTGCCTCCTCTACTTTTTTACAGGAATGGTTATAGATGAAAGCCCAGGTAAAATGGATTGATAACAAACGCTTTGTTGGTATTAGTGGCAGCAATAACACTATTGTGATGGATGCTGACAAGCAAGCCAGGACGGCTGGTAGTCCCATGGAAATGGTGCTTATGGGGCTTGGTGGCTGTTCATCGGTGGATGTTATCAGCATTCTCGAAAAATCCAGGCAGGTCGTTCATCAATGTTATGTTGAAATGTCAGCTACCCGGGCTGAGACTATTCCTGCGGTATTCACACATATTCATATGAACTTTGTCGTAGAGGGAGAAAATATTAAAGAAGCTCTGGTCAAGCGCGCCGTAGGTTTATCGGCTGAAAAGTATTGCTCTGTGGCGCAAATGCTCGGGAAAGGCGGCGTTGAGATAACGTGCGGTTATACCATTACGTCTATCTAACAATAAATAGCATCAGGCCAAGTGACCGAGATGGGTCATAACACTACCCAATCCCACCTGAACGAGGAGCCTGTCGGACTTATGCTCGAAAGCATAAGTCCGACAGGCTCCCAGACAAGGATTCACGTTTGTTTGACTGACCAGCGGCTGTCTGAAGCATTGTCTATACTCTTCTATCTCGCAACCCATAACCGGCCATGAGTTGCCAGGAGCCTGTCGGACTTAAGGCAATTTCGGTCTGAAATCCAGAAATAGCGGCCATATTTTCCGATGAATTTGCTTAAATAGGTCAACTATTCGCGCAAATCCATCGAAAAATCTGACTCGCGCTACTGAATTTCATGCTCGAAAGCTTAAGCTCAACAGGCTCCTAGAAAGGGAAGATACGCTTGCGACCCGTTGTTGGCTGATCTTTTGTGGCATAGAAATTATCCAAAGCACAGTTTCTTATTAATAAGGATAAATGATGAAGGTAACTTCTTTCTATACGCTTGGTTTGTGTCTTTTTTTGTTATTGGGCGGATGTGGGTCTAATTCACCCAAAGTTACCATACTGAATCTGCCTAAAAATGAGTTTCAAGCGGTAGTGAGTGCTGCCTCCGAAATAGACGCGGTAACCAGTGCCAACAAAGCTGCCGGCAAACGATGTCAAGCCATGGGCAAAAACGTAGTCTTGATAAAAATAGATACAAAAAAAATCGAACCAGAAGCAATAGACAAAGCGATTGGCAAGACTGCTGAAGTGATACAGGCTATTGATCCGGTCGTTTTTTTTCTGCCTAATGTCAAAAGTGAACCCACTTTTCACACCAAAATGAGGTTTAAGTGTCAATGACGGACTATCCGTCTAATGAGGGTGTCGTAAAACGCCTGATAATCCATTATTTTTGGCGGAGTGATTATTTTTCTGCGGGCATTCAGGTTGACAGCACAACAGTTTCGTTAGAAAGGTCAATGGGTATCAAAAGCGGCTAACTGCTGGACTCCGGTCAAACAGTGTATCAGAAAATACCTGTGGGGTGCCGCCTACGACTCCTCTGGCAGCTTGTCCAAAACTAGCCGAAGTCGTGCAAATAATCAGAGATACCCTTAGCTCTTTCCTCTGCTTTTCCTTTAATAGGCTGTTCATAACGGTCTTTTCGAAAGTGAATTGTCTGATCACCTTTAAGCAATGGTTTGCACGTTGGGTGAAGCTGAAGGGCACCATAGCCGTCTGTATCGACATTGATCAGTCTCCGAGCCACAAGCTGGCGAAACACTGAACGCCACTGGGTAATGGATAATGTCTGGCCAATACCAAACGTACTCAGGTGTTGATGCCCGTACTGGATCACTTTGGCTGTCTTTTTACCAGTAAGCACATCGATAAGATGGGCAGCATTAAAGTGCTGCCCAGTTCGATAAACACAGGAAAGCGCCTTTCGGGCGGCCTCTGTACCGTCCCATGTCTTCACAGGCTCAAGACATAAATCACAGTGCCCACATGTTTCTTCAAGGGGTTCGTCAAAGTAATTCAACAACGCCTGTCGTCGGCAACGAGTCACTTCACACAGCGCCAGCATGGCATCAAGCTTTTGTTGTTCTACCCGTTGAATCGCCATACTGGCTGTGGATCGGGACTGAATTTGCTGCGACAGCACCACATCCTGCAAACCATAAACCATCCATGCCGTTGCCGGTAACTCATCACGGCCTGCCCGTCCGGTTTCCTGATAATAAGCTTCAATACTGCGCGGTAAGTCCAAATGGGCGACAAACCGCACATCAGGCTTATTGATGCCCATGCCAAAGGCAGTGGTAGCGACAATGATAACACCTTGCTCCTTGAGAAAACGTGCCTGATGAACCTTACGCTGTTCAGCAGGCATGCCTGCATGGTAGGGTAGCGCCTTTGTTCCCCGTGATGACAACCACCGGGCCACATCTTCCACCCGTTTTCGTGACAGGCAATAGACAATACCGGCATCACCAGGGTGTTCTTTTTGCAGGAAGCGCAATAGTTGTTGCCTGGCCTGTTTTTTTTGACCAATACGGTAAAAAATATTGGGTCGATTAAAACTATCGATAAAAACACGGGCATTATTCAACGACAATCGCTCAATAATTTCCTGTCGGCTTCGTTGATCAGCAGTGGCTGTCAAGGCAATACGAGGCACTCCCGGGTATCGCTCTTTTAAACGAGACAGCTGCAAATATTCCGGGCGAAAATCATGCCCCCACTGGGAGACGCAGTGGGCTTCATCAATAGCAAACAAATTGACACGGACCTGATCCAGTAGGCGCTGGCAAGACACCGTTAACAAGCGCTCCGGCGCGACATACAAGACATCAATGTGTCCCGTTAGCAGCGCCTGCTCAACCTGTATCTGGTGATGATAATCGATCCCGGAGTGTAAGCGCTGCGCATTGACACCGAGCTGCCTCAGTCCTTCCACCTGGTCTTCCATGAGGGCGATCAACGGTGAAATAACCACCCCAACGCCCGGGCGGGCCAAAGCTGGAATCTGATAGCATAATGACTTGCCACCACCGGTTGGCATTAAGACCATGGCATCGCGGCCCGCCAGCACTTCAGCAATAGCCTGCTCCTGAAAACCTCGAAAAGTGTCATACCCAAACGTGTTTTTCAGAATCGCCAAAGCTGATTCGGACATAGGTACCCCATATGTGTAACAAACAGTGTTATCCCAGGCTATTTCGAAACTGGAAAAACTGGAAAAACTGGAAAAACTGGAAAAACTGGAAAAACTGGAAAAAGAGTATAACCACTTCCCGTTATTGATATCAGCTGTTTTTGATTGCTTTAATAACCTGCAAGCAGCACGTAGAATGTGCTTCTTTTTACTGTCAGGATTTTGATCATGGCTGACCTTGAGCAACACTTCAAGGACTTGATTCAACAACATGCAGTCGGCGCTGATCCTATGCCATACCTTTGTGCCCATGGCTTTATGACCGCACAGGCTATTTGCGCCAGCCAAAACACGCAGGATGACATCATTGCGGTAATGCTTGATGGTGAAGCCAGGCTTTCCACTGAAGCTCGTGCAGACTTTACAACCCTCCTCACCCGGTTAACGCACAGTATTGACCGTGCTTTTCATGAGGAAGAGACCGTTGGCCTGCCCTTCTCTATGAACGACCAAGGTCATCTAGCTGACTGGTGTACAGGCTTTATGGAAGCACATTTTCTTGCTGAAAAGCGATGGTTTGAAGCCCATGAGCAGGAGGTCTGCGAATTACTGCTGCCAATTATGCTGGCTTCAGGCTTGTTCAGTGATGAGCCAGACTTTCAGCCTATTCTCAGTGACGAACAACTGACAGAGGATATGGTTGAGCAGATTCCCGACGTTTTGATGGAGCTGTATTTAATGTTCAATTCGCCGGAAGACATTCGTAAAGAAAGTAAAAGCATAAAATGATGCTATGCTGTGACAACGCTTCTGGCCGCACTTTCTGGATTTTAGGCCGACATTGTCTTAACCCGGATATTTCATAAACTGCCCTTAGAGCCGCAAGGAGCAAGCAAGGCCAGGAGCATGTTTATGAAATATCCGGGTTAAGTCCGACAGGCTCCTAGGAGCCTGTCCGAGAATAGACTACCCTACTGCGGTTGCGATAAATTGGTCTAAAAATTCCTGCTTCTTCGTCAAATAGC